>DAIOXD010000051.1:0-10188 GCA_036758145.1 Candidatus Limnocylindrales bacterium | reverse complement strand
ATGCCAATAGGCTGCATCAACGAGCCGACGGGCGCCCCGCCTCGGGCTACGCGACCCCAAGATCAGCTACGGAACAGGCGCGCCGCGCGGGCGGTGCAGCCGAAGGCGTCGAGTAAGCAGAACCGGAGCGCCGCGCTGGTGGATGCAGCCGAAGGCGCGAGTGAGCAAGGGAGCGAGCGCACCCCAAGGTGCGTGAGCGACCGGCGGAGCGAGCAACGCACGGATGCGCCGCTAGCGCGGTGCGACTATCGCTTTTTGCCGCGGACTTCGAACAAGTGGGCCGTCCACTCGGAGCCGCCCCGATCGAGCGTGGCTGAACTGCCGTGCCAGCCGCAGGTGCAGGTGATGGTCTGGGCCTGGTGCTTGTACTCGTCGATGACGTGCTTGAACGGCTCGACCGTGGTGGGCTTGACAGGCGGGCGACTGTTCACACGGACTCCTGAACGGGCTCTGAGGGCCCTACATCTTACCCGATTCGGACGTTTCGCACGAGCCGCCGCTAGTCGTGCGCGGGTAGAAGGTCGTCGCGGACGATGGCGTCGGTGGTGACCGGGTTCTTGACGAGACCGAGTGTCCCAAGGAATGCGATCGATTTCGTCCATCCGTCACGGTCGATGGCGCCGAGGCCGTGGGCATCCTGGACGGGACCCGACCAGGTCGCGATCGTCGCCGCCAGGATGGCCGCCTGGGTGTCACGGGTCGTCGCCAGTTCGGGGACCGCCTTGATCGCGGCATCGAGCCCGACCGTCGGGTTCGCCTTGATCTCGACCATCGCCTGGAGCGTGGCCGCGACGAACGATGCGATGGCGTCGCGCTTGGCATCGAGCGTTGCCTTCGAAGCGATGAGACCGGGGCCTGGCAGCGGCGTGATGGCATCGATGGTCAGGACCGACGCCTTGGTCCCGTGCAGCTCGAGCAGGACCGGTTCGTTGTTGGTGAAGCCGGTTGCGGCGTCGACGGCACCTTGCTCGACCGCGGCTTCCTGCGTGAAGTCCGGGTATTCGACGATCTGGACGTCGTCGGTCGTCAGGTTGGCCGACGCTAGCAGCGCCTGGAGCATGATCCAGCCCGATCCGTAGCGGCCCGGCACGCCGATCTTCTTGCCCTTGAGGTCGGCCGCCACCGTGATCCCCGACGACGCCTTCGCGAAGACGATGTTCGGGAACTTGCCGTAGATCGTCGCCACGTACTGGATCGGGATGGCGTTGCTGGCGGCCGGGATGACGCTCGTGCCGTCGCCGATCCCGATGTCGATCTTGCCGGCACCGACGAGCGTGATGAGGTTCGGGTCGATCTGGTTCTGGAACTCGACCGAGAGGCCGGCGTCGGCGTAGTAGCCGTTCTGCTGGGCGAGGTAGAACTGGGCGAACTGGACGCTCGGGATGTAGCCGAGACCGACCACGAGCTTCGTCGGCACGACGCTCGGTTCGGCGCTCGCGCCGGGCGCGAGCGAGGAGGTCGGCGGATTCGAT
The DNA here is from genome assembly GCA_036758145.1 of Candidatus Limnocylindrales bacterium. GTDB lineage: Bacteria > Chloroflexota > Limnocylindria > Limnocylindrales > CSP1-4 > SPCO01. The sequence continues at coordinate 8,716 of DAIOXD010000051.1, read as the reverse complement.
GGCGGCGTCGATGACGTCGCGACGCACGCACTGACGAGCGCGCCCACGACGAGACCGACGAGCGCGATGGCGAATGGGCGAAAGCGCGATGACGACACGGAGACCTCCGACTTGGGCTGACTACCGGACACCGACCACTCGGCGCTCGGCGAGAACGACAAGGAGATACAGGACGACCCCGATGGCCGCGATCGTCACGAGGGTGGCGAACATGAGCGGGATGTCGAAGAGCGACCCCCGCGCGAGGTTGATGAGGACCGCGAGGCCCTTGCTGGCCCCGGCCCATTCGCCGACCACGGCGCCGACGACCGCGAGGGTCACGCCGACCCGCAGGCCACCGAAGATGTTCGGGAGGGCGGCCGGGATCTCGAGAGTCGTGAGGATCTGTCGAGGCGTCGCGCGCAGGCTGCGCCCGAGCTCGAGCAGCCGGGCGTCGACCGAGCGGATCCCGACCATCGTGGCGATGGCGACCGGGAAGAAGACGATCAGGGCGCAGATGACGACCTTGCTGAGCAGGCCCGAGCCGAACCACAGGACCAGCAGCGGCGCGAGGACGAGGATCGGGATGGCCTGGGCGGCCACCAGGTACGGCGACGCGATCCGCTCGAACAGGACACTCCGCGCCAGCCCATACCCGACCACCAGTGCGAGCGCCGCGCCGACGACGAAGCCGAGCCCGACCTCGGTCATCGTGACGACGAAGTGCGGCCAGATCGTCCCGTCGGTCCAGGCCGTGACGAACCGCTCCGCGACGGTGTCCGGGGCCGGCAGGATGAACGGCGGAAGAGCGGTGACCACGACCACGACCTTCCAGACCAGGATGAAGACGGCAAAGGCCGCCACGACCGGGAACCAGGCCGAGCGGGTCACGACGCGAGCTCGGCCGGCGCGGTGGCCTCCGACGTCGTGTCCGGCGCCCCGGGGTCGGCCAGATGGGCCCGGATGGCCCGAGCGGTCCTCGAGACGGCGACGTCGTCGAGGTCGGCGATCGTCCGCGGCCGAGGCAGGTCCACCGGGATGTCGGCGAGAACCCGGCCCGGGCGTGGCGAGAGGACGACGACGCGATCGGCGACCAGGATCGCCTCGGGGATGCTGTGGGTGACCATCACGATCGTGGTCGAGGCGCGATCCCAGAGGCGCAGCAGCTCGAGGTCGAAACGCTCGCGGGTCAGCGCATCGAGCGCGCTGAACGGTTCGTCCAGCAGGAGGACTGTCGGCTCGAGCGCGAGCGCCCTGGCGAGTGCCACCCGCTGACTCGTTCCGCCCGAGAGCTCCGCGGGTCGCGACGTGGCGACGGCGGGATCGAGGCCGACAAGGGCCGTGAGGGCCGCCAGCCGCTCGGTTCGACGGTCGAGGGACCAGCCGGCGAGCCCGAGCGGGTAGGTGATGTTGTCGGCGGCCGATCGCCATGGCAGCAGGCGCGGTTCCTGGAAGACCAGGCCGATCCGCGGGTCGGGTCCGTCGATCGGGACGCCGTCGAGCAGGGCCTCGCCACTACCCGCCGGAAGGAGCCCCGCGATGACTCGCAACAGGGTCGACTTGCCGCAGCCATTCGGCCCGATGAGCGCGACGATGCCGCCGTCGGGGATCGTGAGGTCGATGCCGTCGAGGACGGGCAGCGGCGCACCGGATCGATTCGGGAAGGCGAACGACAGGTCGCGCAGCCGGATCGACCCGGTCCGGGCCCCGGACGCCGTCATGCCACGGGCCGCCCCAGCGGGCGCAGGACGGGGGCCGTTGCCGGATAGATCGCTCGATACGCCTCGAACAGCCGGTCGTAGGCGGGCGCGAGCTCGCGTCGAGGCTCGATGCGCGCGGAGATGCTCGTCATCGCGGCGATCGCCGCCGGCAGGTCGCGGTGGACGCCGATCCCCACGGCCGCCGTGATCGCCGATCCCAGGACGGCTGTCTCTAGGACCTGCGGGACGAGGACCTCGAAGCCGGTCACGTCGGCCTTGACCCCGTTCCAGAAGGCGCTCCGGGCGGGGCCGCCGCAGGCGCGCATCGCGGTCACCGTGACGCCGGCCGCGAGCATCGGCTCGGCGACGTGGCGGATCGCCAGCGCGGAGGCCTCGACGATCGCCCGCGCGACGTGGCCGCGGCCATGACCCAGGGTCAGCCCCGCGAGGACCCCTCGCGCTTCAGGATCCCAGATCGGTGAGCGCTCGCCGGCGAGATACGGCAGGAAGACAAGGCCGTCTGCGCCGGGCGGGGTCGCGGCCGCCTCGGCGAGGAGCGCCTCGGTCGTGATCGTGCCGCCGAGGATGTCGTCGCGGTACCAGTCGAGCGCCCGGCCCGTGGCGGCCATCGCGGCGCCGACGCTGTAGCGCCCGGCGAGCGGCCCGGGGGTCACGAACCCGCCCGGGACGACGAGCGGCCGATCCCAGTAGACGCCGAATCCGCCCGCCGAACCGCCTGGATCGTACGCGTCGCCGGGCTCGAGCAGCCCTGCCCCGACATAACTCGCGAAGGCGTCGACCATGCCGGCCGCGACGGGGACGCCGGGCGCCAGTCCGAGGGCGTCGGCCGCGGTCGCGGTGAGCCCGCCGATGACGCGGCCGGCCGCCGTCGGCGGCGGGAGGCGATCGAGCGGGATCCCGGCCGCCGCGATGGGCGTCGGATCCGGCACGGCCTGGTCCGGGACCAGCGGCGCGGCAGCGACGCCGGTGAGCCGGAGTGCCAGCCACTCCCAGGTCGCGAGGTACCAGCGCGTCGCGGTGGCGATGGCCGGTTCGTGGCGTTCGACCCAGAGGGCCGCGGGTAGTCCGCCGAGCGACCAGCCCTCGATCCCGGTCGCCGCGGTCAATTCGGTCGCCTCCGCCATTGCGCGTGAGTCGAGGAACGTGATGGCCGGCCGGGTCGCCTCGCCCCGCGCATCGACCGCAACGAGGGTCGGGCCGTGCCCGTCCACGCCGATCGCGACGACCTCGGCGATGTCCGCGGCGCGCAGGGTCCGGACCGCACCGACGACCGCCGACCACCAGGCTCCGGGATCCTGTTCGGCCCAGCCGTGGCCGCCGGCGGAGTCGAGCGTGTAGCCGCTCCGGGCGAGGGCCAGGAGGCGGCCGTCGAGGCCGACGAGGCCGGCCTTGACCTCGGTCGTGCCGAGATCCAGACCGATGATGGCCGGCGGCCGGGCGGCCATCAGACCGATCCGTTCGAGGGCGCGGCGGTCGCCGCGTCGAGGGCCAGGACGGCCTCGGCGGTCGCCACGTCAGTCACGAGCGTGCGGACGACCCCGGCGCGCAGCGCGCCGAGGATGGGGCGGACCTTGCTCTCGCCGGCGGCCACCCCGATCGAGACGGGGAGACGGCCCAGTCGACGCGCATCGAACGCGATCACGCGTTCGCGCAGGGCGGGACACACGAACCGGCCCTCGAGGTCGAACGGCGCGACGAGGATCTCGCCGACCGCGCCGGCGGCGTCGAGCTCGAGCTCGACGGGCTCACCGAGCTGGGCCGCGCTCCACGCCGGGCCACCGATCCCGAACAGCGCGACATCGAGCCGGTCCCAGAGCTCGATCATCGAGCGCACCCCAGCGTGCGCGACGAGCGCCCGTTGCGTGGCGGCGTCATCGACGAGCCCGGGCGCCATCAGCCCGCGGACCTGGGCGCCGAGCGCGTCGGCGACGCGGCGGTATGGCTCGCGTTCCGGACCGGTCGACCAGTAGCCGCCGCACAACGGGATCACGGTCGCTGCGACCGGCGATGCGGTCTCCTCGAGAGCGGCGGCGACCGCCGAGACGGACGCCCCATCGCCGATGCCGACGGTCGCCCCGGCGCGCAGTGCATCGCGCAGGACCTCGGCGGCCAGCCGGCCGACCATCCGTCGGGTGAGATCCTCGGGACCCGCGATGGTCGGCGCGAGGTGGACCGCGTCGAGACCATGGCGCCGCTGCATGGCCTCGCCCGCCGGGCTCTCGACGGCGGTCCGGTCGTTGATCCGGATCTCGACGATCCCCTCCGCACGCGCGCGCTTGAGCAGGCGCGAGACCTGCGGCCGGGTGACGCCGAGTCGCTCGGCGATCGCGTTCTGCGTCTCACCGAGCTCGTAGTAGAGCCGGCTGGCTCGAACGAGCTGGTCGAAGTCGCTCAACGCACAGATGTACTGAACAGATGTGCATGCATCCCGCGCATCATCCGGGCGTCGCCCGACCCTGTCAAACGGGGCCCGGAGTCGGCGGGGGAAGTCGCTAGCGCCCCAGGAGCAGCGCCGCCTCCGCGCGTTCGTTCGGATCGATGGCGGGCCCCAGGGCCAGGGCCCGATGGAGGTCGCCTCGGCCGGCATCGGTCTTGCCTTGCGCGAGCTCGATGGCGCCCTTGTGGAAGATGAGTCGAGCATCCCGGGCCCCGTTCACCGCCGCGGCCGTGATCTGATCGGCGGCCTCGTCGTATCGACCGAGCCGGTAGAGCGCCCAGGCGACCGTGTCATAGCCGGTGTAATCGGGACGAGCGGCGACCGATGCCTGCGCCTTGGCAAGGAGGGCGTCGGAGGCACCCCCGTGGTCGAGCTCGAAGCGGAGGATGACCCGGTCGTAGACGGTGCTCTGGACCTCGCCCAGCTTTTCGATGAAGCGGACGGTGGCGAACTGCTTTGCGGCTCCCGCGGCATCTCCGGAGCTTGCCAGGAGGTCGCCCAGGAGGGCGACCGATTCGGGCTGTGGTGCGATCGCGACGGCCCTCGCGAGTTGGGCGATCGCCTGGGCCGTGTTGCCCCGGTACGCCTCGATCCGGGCCAGCCCGACGAGCGCGCCGAGGTCCGTCGAGCGGACGGCGAGCGCCGCCTCGAAGCCGGTCTCGGCCATCGTCGCGTCGCCGGCCGTCCGCGCGTATTCGCCGACCGCGTACTGGTAAAAGCCGAGATCATCACTGCCGCCGGCGGCGACATCCCGGGCCGCCTCGTCGCGCGCCCGGACCGCGAGCGCGAGGCCATCGTCTGGGTGGCCGCTGACGAACGCCAGGCGGGCGAGCCTGATATCGACGGCGGTGCCCTTGGCGAGGGACGAGAGCTTGTCGTACTCCGCCCGCGCGGCCGCGATGTCACCGAGTTCGAGGGTCGCGTCGGCCATCGTGGCCAGGGCGCCGAGTTGTGTCGGGTCGTCGCGATAGAGCGCCGCGGCCTTCGCCTCGGCGCCCGCGAAGTCGTGGAGGTAGTAGAGGATCGCCGACTCGAGCGCCCGGCCGCCCGGCTCTGTCGGCGCGGTCGCGACCGCCGTTTGGGCGAACTGGAGCGCTTTCTGCTCATCGGCGAGATCGCCGCTCAACCGACCGCGCGAGTAGTAGAGCGAGGCAAGCGTGGTCGCCGAGATGAAGTCGCGCGGTTCCCTCGCGAGGTTCGCTGACCAGACCTTGACCGCCTGGTCGATCTGGGCGGTCGAAGCCCCGATCAGCGCGGCCGCACCGCTGTTCCCATCGATCGTCGTCGGGTCGAGAGGCCGGGCGGGCGACACCGTCGTCACGGGACGTACCACCCCGACGAGGTAGGTGGTCGCCACGAGGACCACGGCGGCGGCGAGGATGCCAAAAGCTCGGGGCCCACGAGGCCGTGGCAGGTCCCGTCGGCCCCGAAGCGAACTGGTCACCGATGTCATGTAAGACGCCCCTTGTGATGGTGGGTTCGAGAGGGCGACCCGGTGGACCGCCCTCTCGGGGTGGATCAGTGAGGGTTGCCGAGGTACGGGAACGAACTCAGGTAGTCACCGTGCGCGGAGACCCCGTCTGAGGTCACGGCGCCGTTTGTCGTGATCCCGAGCTCGATATCGATGACGTCATCGGACAGGGCACGCCCGTTCAGGCTACCGGCCCTGGTCGCCGTGTCGTACGTCAGGACGTCGGGAAGGAGGAAGTCGGCCAGACCCTGGGCCTGGGCCGTTGTGTAGTCGGCGTGTCCGGTCCCAAGCACCGCGTTGATGTGGGTCAACGTGGTGATGACGTTGGTCCGGAACTGGCCGCCGTCGGCGGTCCGCTGCTTGGACGGGGGCGTGGCATTAAAGAGGTTCTTGTCCGCCGTCGCGTTGGTATCGACGAGTTTGGTGTTGAAGACGGTGTTGATGGCCGGCCGGCCCATCTGGTCGCCGGGCATCCATGTGCTGCCATTCCACCAGGTGGTCTGGCCCCAGACGCCGATCTTGCCGCCGAGCTGATCGTCGGGGACCTCGATGACGATGGCGTTGGCGTTCAGACCGGCGAAGAAGTCGGTCGGGGTGCTCCCGAGCGCGTCGCTCCCGATATGGAAGAGGGTCCCGACGAACCCGGTCAGGTCGAAGAAGAACGGATCGGAGCGGACGCCGGCAAAGACCCGGCCGTCGCCCTTGAGAGCCGCCACGCCGTTGCCCGCCGTCGAGCCCGAACCGCGGACATCACCGACGTTCAGCGAGCGGGCATTGGCGCCCGTATAGCGGGTCACGGTGTAGTGCTGGTTGCCCGGAGCGCCATCGTCGAAGCGCACGACGTAGGCCAGATCCTGCACGGCGTCCCCATTGCGGTCGACGTTCAGGATGTAGCGCACGTTGGCGCCGAACTTGCCACCGAAGGCATTGATCGCCGGGTTGGTGGTCATCACCAGGACGGTGCGGCTGGCGTCCCGGCCCTGGAAGGCGTAGACGTCGTTGATGTCGCGCTCGCCATGGACGGACATCGGGTTGAACGCCCCGCCCGAGGTGCCGAGGCTGCCGAAGGCCGAGGCGTCGATGTGGTCTGCCGCGCTCGACACGAGGGGTGCCGCGCCGACGGTCAGCACGACGAGCGCTGCCCCGAACGCGGTGACTTTGAGTGGCCGTTTCATGGTCGATCCTTTCTGGATCCTGGGGGCTGACGGGCGGCCGATCCCGCGGAGATCGGGCGCGTCCGGATCTGGCGAAGGGTCGCCGGTGTCGCGACGCCGTGACCGTTCAGCCCGATATGCGTCCGGGGAGGACCTTCGGATGAATCGACCCGCTCGAGGTCCTGTCGGAGATCGCGGCCGATGGCCGCGCGGGACTAGATGACGCGGCCCGGGTTGAGGATGCCGAGCGGGTCGAGCGCCGACTTGATGGCGCGCATGACGCGGACCGCGTCGGGGCCCTTCTGGATCTCCAGCCACTCGCGCCGGGCGCTGCCGATGCCGTGCTCGCCGGTGACCGTGCCGCCCAGGTCGAGCGCGGCCTGGTAGAGGTCCTTCTTGACCAGTTCGGTCAGTGCCTCGGCGTTCGGGTCGCCGTGTTCGAAGACCAGGTCCGGGTGGAGATTGCCGTCGCCGGCGTGGCCGAACGTCCCGATCCTGACGTCGTGCTTCGCCGCGATCCGTTCGATCGCCCGGAGCATGTCGGGGACGCGAGCGCGCGGAACGCCGACGTCCTCCATCCGGACGTCGCCGAGACGTCCCAGCGCGAAATGGGCGGCGCGGCGCGCCTGGCGCAGCCAGTCGGCCTCCTGCGCATCGGCCGCCCGGACCACGTCCGTCGCACCCGCCACGCGGCAGGTCGCCTCGGCCCGCTCGAGTTCGTCGTTCGCGGCCGGGCCCGGCATGTCGGATTCGATCATCAGCATCGCGGCGGCGGTCCGGTCGAGCCCGAGGTTGTTCATGTCGTCGACCGCATTGATCGTGAACCGGTCGAGGAGCTCGAGCGTGACGGGCGTGAGGCCGGTGGCCGCGATCCCGGCCACCGCGTCGCCCGCGCTCTCGACCGTGGGAAAGAAGGCGAGCATCGTCAAGCGCGCCGGCGGCGCCGGTCGGAGTCGCAGCGTGGCCTCGGTGGTGATCGCGAGCGTGCCTTGGCTGCCCACGAAGAGGTGCGTCAGGGAGTACCCCGCGACATCCTTGACGTTCTTGCCGCCGGTCCGGATGACCGTGCCGTCGGCCATGACGACCTCGAGCGAGAGGACCGAATCGCGCGTCTGGCCGTACTTGACGCAGCACAGGCCGCCGGCGTTGGTGCCGAGGTTGCCGCCGATCGAGCACATCTCGTAGCTGGCCGGATCGGGCGGATAGAAGAGGCCCTCGGCGGCGACCGCGGCCTTGAGATGGGCGTTGATGACTCCTGGCTGGACGACCGCGACGAGGTTCTCGCGGTCGATCTCGAGGATCTTGTCCATCGAGGTGAAGACGATCGTCAGGCCGCCCTCGATCCCCGCTGCACCGCCCGACAGGCCCGTGCCGGCACCGCGGGGCACGACCGGGATCCGGAGCTCGGCCGCGATCCGGACCAGCTCGGCGACCTCGGCCGTCGTGGTCGGGAAGACGACGGCGCGGGGGAGTCCGCCGCGGATGTAGGCGGTCTCGTCGTGTCGATACCCTTCGCGGTCGCCCTCGTCGGTCAGAAGTCGGATGCCGGGGAGACGGGCGTCGATGGCAGCCACGAGGGGATCGGTCGTCACCGGCGGAGTCTAGCGGGCCGTTGGACGGTGTCACCTACCCGCCCGGTGCATGACGTACCTCGACGGCCGATCGGCCCCGCCAGCCATGCATCCGGTGGGTGGTAGGCACGATCTGGTGCGCAGAAAGCCGGCTGACGCACGAAACCTGAGCGTGGCAAGGATGTCCGCGGAGGTGATTCGACCCGTGACCCGTGTCTACCAGTCACGCCGTGGGTATCTGGCCGGTAGCGGGCTTCGCCGGGCCGCTGACCGACCTATCCCGCCCACCCGCCGGTCCGCGGCGAGGGCCTTCGGCATCTGGCGGAACGAGGCGGGGAGGAGCGGCCGCCAGGCACGCCAGCCGGCGACCAGCCAGGCCGAGA
>DAIOXD010000050.1:0-10230 GCA_036758145.1 Candidatus Limnocylindrales bacterium | reverse complement strand
TAGAGCGTCGGCCTCCGGAGCCGAAGGTCGCAGGTTCGAATCCTGTCGGGCGCGCTCAAATCCCTAGTCAGGTGTGCAACCTTTGGCGCCGGTCGAACAGAGGGCGCGCCTGGATTCGTCGGGTCAACTCCCGGGACGTAGTGCAAGAGCACGTCGTCCTCGCGACGCTTCCCCGGAGCCACTCTCGGGCTATGTGCTCAGTTCGGCCAAGCCCGATGCAAGAAATGCCTGGAGCGACCACCTGGTGATCCCTCGCACCGTCGGTGTCCCCGTACGTCTGGCGCCGGCGGCCGGTGGATCGCCACCTCGAAGTGCGTGACGGTCGTCTCGCGCCCGACGAGGGGGCGATCGTCCTCGGGGTAGAAGACCGCCTGCTCAGGGTCGGGTTCGGCAAAACCCTGGACGGGGTCGATTGAGATCCACAAGGACAGCGTGATGACTTCAGTGCGGCCGTCAGGAAAGGTCGCGCAGGAGCATTGATGCGCCGAGATTGCCAGGCTTGCCGAGAGCGGTGGTACCGTACGCGGCAACCGAATAACCGCCTCCGGGGAGCGCTGAGCGCTGAGAGTGTGGCACCAGCCACAGACCCGCCGAACCTGATCTGGCTCATACCAGCGAAGGAAGCAGGCCGCACCTGACTCGATGCCGTCCCGTTCCTCGGAGGACGGCATCTCGATTGTCAGGAGGCTCGACATCCCGTGGCGTCCGCCGATCGTTCGATCGCACAGGCTGGCCGGTCGCAGCCGCGCGCGCTCACGATCGCCGGCTCCGATTCGGGTGGTGGGGCCGGGATCCAGGCCGACCTCAAGACGTTTGCCGCGTTCGGTGTCTATGGCGCCTCGGCCGTCACGGCGGTCACTGCCCAGAACACCGTGGGCGTGCAGGCCATCCACGAGGTCCCGGCAGACGTCGTCGCCGCCCAGATCGACGCGGTCCTCTCAGACATCGGCGCGGACGCGGTCAAGACCGGGATGCTCTTCAGCACGGCGATCATCGAGGCGGTGGCCGACCGGCTGCGGGCCCACGGCGTCAACCACCTCGTCGTCGATCCGGTGATGGTCGCCAAGAGCGGCGACCGGCTCATGCGCGACGACGCCGTGTCCGCCCTCCGGGAGCTTCTCCTTCCGCTCGCCGAGGTCGTGACTCCAAATACCGACGAAGCGAGCGTCCTCGCCGGGATCGACGTGGTGGACCGGGCCTCGATCCGCGAAGCCGCCCGGCGGATCCACGCCCTTGGTCCGCGCCAGGTGATCGTCAAGGGCGGCCACCTCGACGGCCCGACCTCCGACGACCTCATGTTCGACGGCGAACAGTTCGCGGTCCTGTCGGGCCCGCGGATCGCGACCCGCCATACCCACGGCACCGGCTGCACCTTCTCGGCGGCGATCGCCTCCGGACTGGCCGCCGGCTGCAGCCCGCTGGAGGCGGCGCGGGCCGCGCGGGCCTTCGTCCAGGGCGCGATCGAGCACGCCGAGCCGATCGGCGCCGGGCACGGCCCGCTCAACCACCTCTGGCGGACCGCCTCGTGAGCGCTCCAGCCGTCGTGGTCAGCCAGACCGCGTTCACCGACGAGCTGTGGGCGTCGATCGGGCCGATCTACGCCGCCATCCTGGCCCACCCATTCATCACCGGGCTGACCGACGGATCGCTGGGCCGCGAGCGCTTCACCTTCTACGCCGTCCAGGACGCGCTCTACCTGCGCCAGTTCGCACGGGCGCTCGCGATCGCCGGCGCCCGGGCGCCGAACGACGACTGGATCGTCATGCTGGCCGACCACGCGGCGGGCGCGATCCGGGTCGAGCGAACGCTCCACGAGGGCTTCTTCCAGGAGCTCGGCCTGAGCGCGGAGGACGTGGCCTCTACCCCGCTCGCGCCGACCACCCTGGCCTACACCGATGATCTCCTGGCGGTCGCGTATGGGGCGCCCTTCCACGAGGCGCTCGCCGCCCTCCTCCCCTGCTACTGGATCTACTGGGAGGTCGGCAAGGAGCTGGCGCGCGCAACTTCGCCGGATCCGCTGTATGCGCGCTGGATCGCGACCTACGACTCGCCCGAGTTCGGCGCGGTCGTCCGCGCGGTGCTCGACGCGACCAACGAGGTCGCGGCCGGGCTGGGCGAGGCCGAGCGCGGGGCGATGCGCCGCCATTTCCGCACGACCAGCCGCTACGAGTGGATGTTCTGGGACATGGGTTACCGCCGCGAGCAGTGGCCATTCGCGGACGAGCCGGCCACCGCCCGCGACCCCGACCGATGAGGAGAGACCGCGATGACTGACCTCAACCTGGCAGATGTCACTGCCGATGCCCTCGATGAGATCCGGGCCCGCCACCCGCTGATCCACCAGATCACGAACTACGTGGTGATGAACGACACCGCCAACGTCACTCTCCACATCGGCGCCTCACCGGTCATGGCCCACGCGATCGGCGAGGTCCGCGAGATGGTCCGCTACGCCGGTGCCCTCGTCCTCAACATCGGAACCCTCGAGCCCGCCTGGATCGAAGCGATGCTGGCCGCCGGCGAGGAGGCCAACGAGCGCGGGGTTCCGGTGATCCTCGATCCCGTCGGAGTCGGCGCGACCGCGCTCCGGACCGACGCCGTCGAGGCGATTCTCTCGTCGGTCCGCCTCGATGTCGTGCGGGGCAACGCCGCCGAGCTGTCGGCGATCGCCGGGCTGGCGGCCGAGATCCGGGGCGTCGACTCCGTGTCCGCGGACGCCCCCGACGCGGCCGCCCGGATCGTCGCCCGACGGACCGGCGGGGCCGCGGTCGTCAGCGGCGCCATCGACCACGTCGCCGACGCGACGCGCGCGGCTCGAATCGAGAACGGCCACCCGCTCATGGGGGCGATCACCGGCTCGGGCTGCATGGCGACGGCGCTGGTTGGCTCGTTCCGAGCGGTGCAGCCGGACCCGTTCCTGGCGGCCGCGGCCGCGATGATCGCGTTCGGGATCGCGGGCGAGATCGCGGCCGAACGGAGCGCCGGCCCGGGCACGTTCCGCCAGCACCTGATGGATGCGGTCTACGGGCTCGACGGCGAGGTGATCCGAGCCAGGGCCAAGGCGACGGTCAGCGAGGTTCAGCCGGTGTGACCGGGCGTAGCGATGTTCGCCTGCGCCGGCGTGAACAGCTCCGTGCCGCCGGCGTCTATCTCGTCACCGAAGAGGCGCTGAGCGGCGCTCGGACGTCCGAGGAGATCGCCATGGCAGCCCTTGCCGCCGGGATACGGATCATCCAGGTCCGTGACAAGGAGGGGACCGCCCGTCGCGCTCTCGCGATCGCGCTGGCCCTGAGGGCCGTCACCCGCGAGCGCGGAGCCCTCCTGCTCGTCAACGACCGGCTCGACCTCGCCCTGGCCGCCGAAGCCGATGGTGTCCATCTCGGCCAGGACGACCTGCCGGTCGCCACCGCCCGAGCGATCCTCGGCCCCGACGTCCTGATCGGGTTGTCGATCACCGACCCCGAACAGCTCGAGGCGCCCGACGTCCGAGAGGCTGACTATCTCGGCGTCGGTGCCGTCTTCCCGACGAACTCGAAGTCCGACGCGCGCTACACCGGTCTCGAGCTCCTGGCGGCCGCCCGTGCGGCGGTCGACCTGCCGATCGTCGCCATCGGCGGGATCACCGTGGAGAACGCGGCTGCAGCCGTTCGGGCCGGCGCGGACGTGCTGGCGGTGATCAGCGCGATCACCGCCGCGCCTGATCCCGGCTCCGCCGCGCGCCGCCTCCTCGAGGTCGTCCAGATCACCAGGACGACATCGCCCACCGTCGCCGGGCTGAACCCGTGACCGAGCCGCCGGGCGAGTTCGAGCTCATCGCCGAACTGGCCGCCATGTTCGGGACACCGCCCGACGGTCTCGGGATCGGCGACGACGCAGCGACCTGGCCGGCCACCGGGGACACCGTCCAGGTGGCAACGACCGACATGCTCATCGAGGGCATCCACTTCCGGCTCGACTGGACGAGCCCCGAGGATCTCGGCTGGAAGGCCCTTGCGGTCAACCTGTCCGACCTCGCCGCAATGGGCGCCACACCGGGCCGCGCGCTCGTCTCGATCGCCGTCGACGCCGCCCGCCGGGGACTCGTTCTCGAGGTCGCCCGCGGGCTGCAGTCCCTCGCTGAGCAGACGGGCACCCGGATCGTCGGCGGCGACACGGTCCGCTCGCCCGGTCCGCTCGTCATCAACGTCGCGCTCGTCGGCGAGGCGGAGCCCGCGTGCCTTCTTCGCCGGGACGCCGCTCGAGCGGGCGATCTCGTGGCGGTCACCGGGCGTCTCGGCGCCTCGTCGGCGGCGCTGGCGCTGCTCTCGGAACGCCCGGCGCCTCTCGATCCCGCCGCCGCGCCGCTCCTCGCCGCCCACCATCGGCCGCTCCCACGGCTCGCCGCCGGGCAGCTGCTCGCGTCTCGTGGCGTCCGCTGCGCGATCGACATCAGTGACGGGCTCGCCAGCGAAGCGTCACATCTCGCGCGCGCCAGCGGGGTCGGCATCGAGATCGACGTCGGCCGGCTGCCGCTCGCACCAGCGGCGGTTCGATTGCTCGGCGAGCGACGGAGCCGCGAGCTGGCCCTCACCGGCGGCGAGGACTACGAGCTCCTGTTCACCTTCGACCCGCGGCTCGTGGACGAACTCGCGTCAGCCCTCGCGATCGACGGGGGCCTGACGGTCCTCGGTGAGGTGACCGATCGAGTGCCAACCGGCACCGTCCAGTTCGTCGAAGCCGGCCAGCCGATCGAACTGGCGCAGAAAGGATATGTGGCGTTCTGATGACGACCCCGACCCAGGTGGTGGGTGCTCCGCGCGACGATCTGGCGGCTGCCCAGCTCGGGATCGAGCCGGTCCCCGAACGCCATCGCGTGCTCGGCTTCCTCGACTATTTCGTCCTGTGGGCCGACCTCGGCGTCGGGCTGCTCGTGCTCCTCGCGGGTACGCTCCTCGTGCCCGGCCTCGGCTTCTGGCCGGCGCTGGCCGCCATCGTCCTCGGGACGGTCGCCGGGGTGCTCCTCCTGGGGCTCGCGGGAGTCGTCGGAAGCGACCACGGGATACCGTCGATGATCGGTCTCCGGCCGAGCTTCGGCCTCCGCGGGAGCTACCCGCCGAGCCTCGTCGACGTGATCCAACTCGTCCGGTTCGGCGCCTTGGAGGTCATCATCCCGGCCCAGGCGTCGGCTCGTCTGGCGACGCCCCGTCGGTCCAGGGACCTACCCAGCCTGGGACGTCATCTGGAGCGCCGTCGTCATGCTCTTGGCCTGGGCGGTCCGCTCGTCGTCGTCCGCCAGTGGCTCGAGAAGGCCGGCATCTGGATCGTCCTCGCGAGCGCGGACTGGATGGTCATCCAGCTAGCCGCTGAACGGCCCTGTTGGCGCGAGATGAAGAGGAGACCGGCCGGCTGGTCGGGCAACCCGGAAGCCCGCGTCCGCTTCGGAAAGCGCACCGGTAGAGATCGACGGTCTCGAGGCAAAGCGCCACAAGCGCCGGGTCGAATGGGTGCTGGACAACCCCGGAGTTTGGCGCCGGACGCGCCCGCGGCGAGCCCGGCCCGCTCGTACAGCATCACGTGAGCGCCGCCATCGGCCAGGAATGCCGCCGCGCGGCGGTGCCGACGATGCCGGCGCCGATGACGATGACGTCCGGGCCGCTCACCCGCTGGGCCGAGCCGCCATCGTCGCTCGGCCGATCTGGCGCATCCGATCGTGTGCCTCGTTCATCCATGGGATGTCGCGAGGCAGGTACTTCTTGGGCGCCTTCGCAACGATCGTATAGTTTGGATCGACTACGTTCGCCATCCGCGAGGTCGAGGTCTGGGAGACGAGCTGATACGCATCCGAGATCGACAGGCCGGTTGCCTCGGCGATCCACCGGACGAGCTGGCTGTGCGCGATCCGGAACGCATCCTCGAGCGGGCGGTATGAGCCGGCCACCATGATCGAGTCGTCGTCCTCAAACTTCGGCCACTCGCAGTACACCCCCTTGATGACTTCGACGGTGAGGATCGTGTTCATCGCGCCCTCGACCGCCGCCCCGCAGACCTCGCCCTCGCCCTGACGGTAGTGGCCGTCACCCAGGGAGAAGAGCGCGCCCGGGACGTTCACCCCGAGGTAGATCGTCGTCCCGGCCTTCACGTCCGGCGAGTCCATGTTCCCGCCAAAGGCCTCTGGGACGAGGACGTTCCGAACCTCGAAGGCCGCTGGGGCGACGCCGATGGTGCCGTGGAATGGCTCGAGCGGCAGACGGACCTCGTACTCGGAGTCGAGCGCGTCGAACAGCAACTCTCCCCGGGCGGCGTCGACCCGATAGAGGTAGACCTTCTCGGGAAGCGACTCCTGGAGGGTCGCCGTATAGCGCGAGCCCGTCAGCGAGCCAAAGAACAGGACGTGGGCGCTGACGGCCCAGTCACGGGCCGGTCGAACGTCGATGAGGTGGATCGCCAATGTGTCGCCGGGCTCGGCCCCGTCGACGTAGAACGGACCGGTCTGGGGGTTGATGAACGGGAACTCGATCGACGTGCTGGGCAGGTCGGACGTGCTCCTGATCCGGCCGTCGAAGCAGTCCTCGACGTAGACGTCGAGGACTTCGCCGGGTCGGACGTGGCGGATCGGATCATAGCCGCCGAACGTCCACGCGTAGGTCTTCGGATCCTGGACGAAGCGCGTGACGATGGGCCCCGCTGTATCGGTCATAGGAGTCTCCAACTGCGCAGGAGGTCGAGGGTCCGGTCGATCGGCAGAGCATGGAGCACGTGCCCCTCGCGACCGCGGATCGTGCTGGCCTGGAAGAGCGCGTTGAGCGCCGCCTCCTCGCTTGCCTCCGCCACGGCCTCGAAGAGGCGGTCGATCGGTGAGCCCTGGGTCCAGAACTGGCCCTCGGCCAGCACCTCGACCGGGTGCCCCAGCCGCGGCGTGTCGCGCGGGATGATGTTCGCGGTGGAGAAGGCGATGAAGATCTCGCCCGACCCGTCGTTGCCGACCGAGCCGGTACGGGCCAGCCCAACGTCGACCCGCCGGGCCAGTCGCCGGAGTTGGCGAGAATGAAGTGGTGCGTCGGTAGCCACGATCGCGATGCACGAGCCCTCGGCGTGGTACTCGGGCAGCAGGTCATCGATGAGGCGACCGACCGGAACACCCCGGATCTCGAGCTGGTGGCGGTTGGCGTAGTTCGTGCTGACGAGGACGCCGACCGTGAACCGCTCACCCTTCAGCTCGACGACGCGGGACGACGTCCCGACGCCACCCTTGAAGTCGAACTGTTGGGTCCCGGTCGCCGAGCCGATCGAGCCCTCCTGGACAGGGCCCGTCGTGGCCGCGTCGAGAGCCGCAAAGACGTCCTCGCGAGTAAGGCCGAAGGCCCGGTTGTCGTTCAGGAAGCCGTCGTCGCACTCCGCGACGACGGGGATGACGACGTCGAGGTGTCCCACATCGGAATCGCGGTCCGCCATGTAGCGCGACACGGCGTCGTAGGCGAGTCCGATGTGGGTCGTATCGGTGATGACGATCGGGGTACCGATGAGCCCCCACTCGTCGATGACGAGATTGCTCGTCACCTCGCCATAGCCGTTGAAGACGGAAACCGCAGCGTAGACCCGCTCACGAAAGAGGTCACCTGCGTGCGGCCAGATCGCCGTAACGCCACTCCGGACGACCGGCTCGTCACTCCCGGGCTCGCCCCGGATCACGGTCTGATGGCCGACGCGAACGCCGACCACGTCCGTGATCGCATTGAGCGGGCCTGGTTCGAGGCGACCGACGGTCAACCCGAACGTCCGGATCCGCCCTCGCTCTTCGGCGATCAGCGACCGCCCGGCCCGCGCTCGGCGCGCTCGGCCTCGAGGCGGTGCAGCTCCACGTTCGGGTCGACCGACATGTTCCAGTGGTGGTCGCTGTTGGGCCGCAGGTAGAGCACGTAGTAGATCGCCCCGACGATGAAGATCCCGGCCACGATGACGAGGTCGAACACCTTCTGCTGGGTGATCGCCACGACGACGCCGATCAGGGCGACCACTGGCGGGATCGGGAAGAACGGCATGCGGAACGGTCGCGGCAGCTGCGTCTGGCGGACCCGGCTCACGATCGTCGAGATCGCGATCAAGCCGTACAGCACGATGATCAGCACCGCGGTGAACGTCACCACGAGGATGAGGCTGCTGAAGAAGCACAGGACGGTGGCCAGGAGGCCGACCGCGGCGGTGGCGACCCATGGTGCGCCGCGCGAGTTGACCCGGCTGAGGGCATCGCTGATCGGGCCCGGCCAGGCGCGATCGCGACCGCTGGCGTAGGTGATCCGGCCGAACTGGAGCGTGATCGCAAGCGCCGCATTGAAGATCGCGAGGATCGCTCCATAAGTCACGATCGTGACGATCGTGTCGCCCAGATTGGCTCGAACGACATCAGTCAACGGGGTGGCGGAGGTCGTGAACGCGAGGAGGTCGGGGGCGCCGAAGACGATGAAGAAGAAGGGCACGATCTCGAACACGATCCCGATCAGCGCTGCGGTGACCACGGCCTGGCCGACGTGCGCCGCCGAGCCCTTGGTTTCCTCGGAGAAGTTGATCGCGCTGTCGTAGCCGTTGACCGAGAAAAGCGCGATCGCGACGGCTCCCAGGATCGCACCGGCGCCGATCGGGCCGAGCGCCCCGGTCGCATCCCCGAGCACGGGGTTCGCCAGGATCGAGAGCGGCTGCTGGATGTGGATCCCGCCGGCGATCGCCATGACCAGCACGACCAGCAGTTCGATGAGGAGGAACACGCCGGTGAGGACGGCATTGACCGAGATCCGGAGCATCGCGATGCCCGTGACCACGAGCATGACGATCCCGGCGGCGAGGTTCGTGTTGATGTTCGGATTGAGCGCGGTGATATAAGTCCCGATCCCGAGCACGACACTCGCAGGGAGGAAGATCGCCTGGCCGATGTAGTCGAGCAGGGCGAGGAAGCCGATCGGCCGGCCCAGAACTTTTGTGACGATCGAGTAGAGTCCGCCGGCGACCGGGAACATCGATCCGAGTTCACCCATGCACAGGGCGACGAAGACCGCGATCACCCCACCGATGAGGTAGGCCCAGAGTGAGCCGGTGCCCGCGGTGGCGATGACGGCCGGCCCGATGACCAGCAGGGACGCCGTTGGCGTGATGTCCGAAACGGTAAGCGCCACCGTCCCGATGACGCTCAGAGAGCGTCGAAGCGTCGGCTGGTAGCCGAGTGCCTCGAGGATCTCCTCGCCTTCGACCGCGCCCGCATCGGCGATGACCGGGGGTGGGGACATGTCGGACATCGCTGATCTCTCCCA
Source organism: Candidatus Limnocylindrales bacterium (assembly GCA_036758145.1). Classification (GTDB taxonomy): domain Bacteria; phylum Chloroflexota; class Limnocylindria; order Limnocylindrales; family CSP1-4; genus SPCO01. The sequence continues at coordinate 952 of DAIOXD010000050.1, read as the reverse complement.
ATCGCACGCGCACGGAGCCCTGACGGGCAAGGATGGGCGAGTCGCATCCAGGCAGGCACGGGGACGACAAAGCGGCCAGTGTGCCGACGCCAGACCTCGCGGGGACCTCGGCCGCCGACCTCCTCCGGCGGACCGACTTGGCAAAGTATAGAAGGCGGCTATCTCTGCCACCACCCCGACGTGGATGAGCTCGCGCGCCGTCAGAACACCGAGACTGTGGAGTACCCGGGCAAACCACCAGCGGTGCGCCGGGCCGCCGAAGAGCGGGCGCCACTGCCCGCGGCCGGTCAGCCGACGCTGGGCGATCCCGGTCGGTGCCGGGCGAACGATAGCCTCGTGGCCATGCACCGATGGCGCGGAGTGGTTGTGTTGCCGCCGGCTACCTTCCTCGGCGTGGGAGCTCTGGCCACCGCGGTGTCGGTTCGCCGGATTCCGGATTCATCACCGGAGCCACCCTCGCCATCGACGGGGCGCCCTGGCAGCAGGGTCGTAAATGGTCGATAAGTATCGACGGCGGAAGGCTGCCTCCGAAGGCTCCCAGAGGTTGTCAGCCGGGAGCCGCTCTTACGCGCTCTCCCGCGCGGCCAAGCGCCATTCGTCAGCACCCTCGATCAGGATCAGCCTGAATCCCGACTGGGCATGCGCACGTCTGAGTCCTGTCAGGCGCGCCAGAACACTTGTTCTATTCATCCGTCCCTGCGCCCGCGTCGTTGGAGCCCAGGAGTCCTTCCAATGTCCGTGACCTGAGGCTTGTGGTGGCCGGGCATGGCGCACAGGGGAGGGGCTGGATGGGCTCTCGGCACTCGCTGCGTCGTGCTTGTCGACAAACAGCAGTACGCGTCAGGTACATCTCTTCTAATCGAGGCCCGGCTTATGGTGCGCTCGAGGCCGCGCTAGGAGGACACCAGGAGCAAATCGTGGAGCGACTCCCACGTGGCGATGAGCGGAGGTG
>DAIOXD010000049.1:9364-10331 GCA_036758145.1 Candidatus Limnocylindrales bacterium | reverse complement strand
ATCTCGACCTGGCACGTCGCGAGCACGACTCGTTCGTCGAGACGCTGGTCGCGCTTGGCGTCCGTGTCCATTTGCTCGAGACCGAGCTCCCTTCGCCCGATCTCGTCTACACCTTCGACCCGCTGCTCGTGACCGAGCGCGGCGCCATTCCGCTCCGACCGGGCAAGCCGAACCGGGCGGCCGAACCCGCCGCGATCGAGGCCTGGACGAAGGCCGCCGGGATCCCGACCATCGGCCGGATCGAGGCGCCCGGAACGATCGAGGGCGGCGACACGTTCTGGCTTCGGCCCGACCTGCTGTGCATCGGTCGGACGCTGCGGACGAACTCGGACGGCGCGCAGCAGCTCGCCCGCATCGTCGGCGGCGACGTCCGGATCTTCGACCTCGCCTATGGCCGCGGGCCCGCCGAGCTGATCCATCTCCTGTCGGTCATCTCGCCGGTCGCCGACGATCTCGCCGTCGTCTACCTGCCGCTTCTTCCGGTCGCGTTGTGGGTGCTGCTCCGCGAGCTCGGGATCCGGCTGGTCGAGGTCCCCGAGGCGGAGTTCGCGTCGCTCGGCTGCAACGTGCTGGCCGTCCGGCCCGGGGTCGTCGTCCTGGCCGAAGGAAACCCCAGGACCGCGGCGGCGCTGGCCTCGGCCTGGTGCGAGGTCCATACCTACCGTGCCAGCGAGATCGGCATCAACGGCTCGGGTGGGCCGACCTGCCTGACGCGGCCGATCCTTCGTGCCTGACGGGTCGCCCGTGATCGACCGCGAACGCCTCGTCGCGGACCTCCAGGCGCTCATCCGCATCCCGAGCGTCACCGGTTCCGAGGAAGCGGTCGCGGCCTGGGCCCACGGTGAGCTCCGGGCGCTCGGGTTGGCCGTCCAGACGATCACGCCCGACCTCGCCGCGATCCGCGCCGACGCCGACTGGCCGGGCGAGGAGATGGGCCGGACCACGCTGCCGGTCGTCATCGGTCGGG
>DAIOXD010000049.1:0-9354 GCA_036758145.1 Candidatus Limnocylindrales bacterium | reverse complement strand
GGCTCATCCTGTCGGGCCACCTCGACGTCGTCCCGCCGGGCGATCCGGCGACCTGGTCAGCCGGCCCGTGGGGCGGCGAGATCCGCGACGGCGCGGTCTATGGCCGGGGTGCGTGCGACATGAAGGGCGGGGTCGCCGCCATCCTCGGTGCGATCCGGGCGCTCGGCGCATCGGGCGACCTCGGGCGTATCGATGGCGAACTGATGGTCGCGTTCGTGCCGTCGGAGGAGGACGGCGGGCAGGGGACGCTCGCAGCGATCCGGGCGGGGGTGCAAGGCGACCTCGCCATCATCACGGAACCGTCCGATCTCGACGTCGTGGTCGCGCACGCGGGTGCGATCACGTTTCGGCTGACCGTGCCGGGGCGTGCCGCGCACGCGTCGCAACGGCGCGAGGGCGTCTCCGCGCTCGACGAGCTGTTCGTGCTGAGCCGGGCGCTCGAGGCCGACGAGGCGCGGCGCAACGCGGCCGAGACCGACCCGCTCATGACCGCGCTCGGGCTCCCGTACCCGACGATCATCGGGATCGTGACGGGCGGGGAGTGGGCATCGACCGTCCTCGACAGGGTGACCGCGGATGGCCGCTACGGCGTGCGACTCGGCCAGACCGCGGCCGACGCGGAGGCCGAGCTTCGGGCGGCGGTCGCGAGCGCCTGTGCTGCGGACGAGTTCCTGCGCGACCATCCGGCCACCATCGAGATCACCGGCGGCCGATTCGGCTCGGCGCGGGTCCCCTCCGACCATCCGTTGCCGGTGGGTCTCGCCGGGGTCGTCGAATCGGTGACCGGTCGCCGCCCGGCGTTGCTCGGCGAGCCCTATGGCGCGGACATGCAGATGTTCCTCAACGTCGGCGGGACGCCATGCGTGATGTTCGGACCGGGCAACGTCAAGGTCGCGCACAGCGCGGACGAGCACGTCCCGATCGCCCAGGTCGAGGATTGTGCGCGGGTGCTGGCGGCGTGGGTGCGGCGCGAGCTGATCGGTACGTCCTAGGTCCGGGGCGCCACGGTCGGCCCGGGGACGGGTCGGGCCAACTCCGCGAATCGGCAGAACGCATTCGCCAGGCGCATCTGCTCCGGCGTCCTGGCCCGAAACCGGAAGAGATCCGGCGACGCGACCACGATGCTGATGCAGCGCGCTCGCGACGTCGCGACATTCAGGCGATGACGGCTGTACAGGAAGTCCATCCCGCGCGGCGCCAGCTCGGGCGACGACGTCGTCATCGAATAGATGCTGATCGGGGCCTCCTGGCCCTGGAACTTGTCGACCGTCCCGACCCGGGCGTCTGCCGGAAGTCGCCGCCGGATCTCGCCCACCTGGGCGTTGTACGGCGCCACGATGAGGATGTCCGCCCACCCGACCGGGCGCACGTCACCCTTGGCATCGACCCACGTGGAGCCGCCGTCGACGATCGATCGGGCCAGGTCGGCGACGGCGTCGGCCTCCACGGGCGATTCGTTGTCTGCACCGACCGTCGACACGTCGAGCCGCCGCGGCCCGGTCCCATCCGCGATCGTTTCGCTCGCGCTCACGCGCTGGCCGATGAGGCTCCCCTCTGGCTCGAGGCGATCGTCGTAGAAGACCTCCGAGGTGAAGTCGCACAGGTCCGGGTGGAGCCGCCACGTCTTCTCCAGGAAGATGCCCCGGGCGGGGGGCATCGTGGCGTCGGCGCCGAGGACGTGCGCGAGCGCGGATCGTTCGGCGCCCGGCGGGTGGCTGCCCTTGAGGGGCTGATCGAGCTGTTGCGGGTCGCCGAGCAGGACCAGGTTTCCCGTGGCACGCGCCATGGCCAGGACGTTGGCGAGCGAGATCTGGCCGGCCTCGTCGATGAACAGGGCGTCGACGGCCTCGACCATCTTCGATGAGGCCCACAGCCACGATGTGCCGGCGGCGAGGTTGGCCCGCCCGTCGTCGAGCCGGGCGCGGACATCCGTCGCATCCTTGCCCCGCGTCACGCGGTCGTCATCGAGGACCTGGTCCGCGTCGCCGCGCTGGACCGGCCTGACGTCGATGCCTTCGAGGGCGGCGGCATCGAGCACGGCAGTCAGGAGGTTACCGATGACCTTATGGCTGGTCCCCGTGATCCCCACCCGCTTGCCCGCGTCGAGCAGCGAACAGATCATCCGAGCGCCCGCGAATGTCTTGCCCGACCCCGGTGGACCCTGGATCGCGAGGGTCGTATGGTCGAGCGCGATGGCGATCCGACGAGCGGCCTCCAGATCGGTCTCGCCGGCCTGATAGAGCGACTCGTCGAACCATTGCCCGACTCGGGGTGGCACGCCGAGCAGGAGCTCGCGACCAGCCCGAACCGGACCGATGGCGTCGATGCCATGCTCGGCGATCCACTCGCCCAGTTCGAACAGCGAGGCCTGGTGGTCTCGCGTCCTGACCCAGTTGAGCGGCACGATCGCGCGGGGATGTGGTTGGGAGAGCGTCCTTCGGAAGTCGACCGTCCGCCTGGCCGCGTCCACGACCGCCGCATCACCGACCTGCCACGAAAACGGTGAGTCGTCGGGGCGGGCCTGCTTGTTGGCCGGATCGTAGACCTCGCCCCGCCCCAGGTCGAAGTCCTGCGCGGGGAACCGGTAGCGCCAGACCTGTTTGCCCTTGACCTCGTCACCCGCCGGGCCGACCGGCTCGAGGAGACCGATGGGATCGTCCTCGTCGACGAGCTGCTCGGGGGTCAGCTCCATCAGCCGGTGGAACTCCCACCACATCGACTTGTCTTCTCGGCGATGCCAGCCGAGGAGCTGGGCAAGGAGCCAGGTCGCCCCCTGCGGCCCGGACCGTTCGGTCGGGTCGGTCGGGATGACGTCGGGACCCGCAAGGCGCTCGACGAGGGCGACCACGCGGGCCTCGCTCTCGGTCACCTCTGCCGGGAGCTCCGCCTCGCGCCGGGCCGGGCGCGGTGGCTCGCGGCCGGTCAGGCCGGCGAATTCGAGGCGAAGGCCTTCCAGCCAGTCGCGGAGCTGCAGGTTACTGACGACGTCGTCGCGGTTGTAGCGCTCGATGCGGTCGAGCTGATGCGCCTCGGGACGCTCGCCGTCCCCGAGCTCGAGCCACTGCTCGAAGGCGACGATGCTCGAGCCGGCGTCGCGCAAGTCGATCTCGCGGACGAAGCCGTAGAACGATTCCATCTTCTTGATCGAATAGCTTTCGACCGACGCTCGCAGCGATTGTCGGACTGCCCGCAGGAGATCGACGAGGACGCCTTCCCGAAGGAGCCGGTCGACCTCCGCCTCACGAGTGCCATAACGACCCATCAATCGCTTGAGCGCGGTCGGTTCATATGGCGCGTAGTGGTAGACGTGCATCGTCGGGTCGCGTTCGAGCCGCTCGATGATGAAGTCCACGAGACGCTCGAACGCGCGGCGCTCGCCATCGAGCGAGAACTCGTTGGCATCGTCGCGCGACCAGATCGCGTGGAACGTGTCGTCGATCTCGAGGATTCCGAAGAGATAGTCGAGGCCGTCATCGAAGGCGTACGGGTCGCCTTCGATATCGAAGAAGAGGTCGCCCTCCGAGGGGGCGGGGAGCGAGGCGAGCCCGCGGTCGAGCTCGATCTCGGCGTCGGGCTCGGGCAGGAACAACTCGTACTTGAAGCGATCCTCCCGGCGACCTTCCAGCTGGATCCTGGCCTGCTCGCGGACGCGTATGAGAGCGCCTTGACCGACATCCTCGAGCGGCGGCGTCATCGGGAGGGCGAGGTCGCCGAGCGCTTCGAGGGTCGGGATGCCACGGTCGGTCAGGGCCCGCCGCTGTCGCGCCGAGATCCCGGCGACGAGGCTCAGGTGGTCGTCGGCGCGCCGGCGGGCAACGCACTCCGCGGCCCAGCGACACACGTCGCAGTGTTCGACCGGTTCCGGGTAGGTTGCTGTCGGCGGAAAGGCCGGCGGGGTCTCGTCCGCGAGCGTCCGGAGGAATCGATCGCGGGCGTTGCGGTAGTAGGCCATGAAGTCGTCCACCCGGAACCGCTCGATCGCCCGGGCGCTGCCACCGAGGGCCACATGGAGCCACTCGGGACGGACGCCCTGGATCGACTCGAGCTGGTCCACGTACGAGCAGATCTGGAGGATCGCGCTCGCCTTGACGTGGCGCGCAAGCTTGGTGTCGGCGACCTCGTAATGGTACGGGCCCCAGCGGGATGGACGATCGGGCGCCTCGACCCGGAGGAGGAAATCGGCGTGACCGCGGAAGGTCCCGTCAAAGAACGTCGCCTGGTAGATGACGTCCGTCCCGGCGGCCATCGCCTCGATGGTTTGCGCCGCTGCCGCTCGGAGCTCCTCGCCGCGGTCCGCGATGGAGCCGTCCTTTGCGATCTCGACGACCTCGCGACCGGCGCCCCGCAGGTCGGCCAGGAAGCGCGCCTCGTGCTGGAAGCCACGCCGGCGGATGACGTCGAGCTCGGGATCGTCGCGCATGGGTCGCTTGACCAGGCCAGCTTGTGCCGCCCGCTCGAGTTGGGTCAGGTGCTCACAGGCGAGGTAGGCGACGAGGTCCGTGGCCGAGTAGACCGGATGGCCATCGATGCGATCCATGCGCCGGAACCGTACCAGCGGACCGTGCCAGCTCGCCTGTCGCGGTGGTTCGATACCATCCGGGGATGAGTCCGCAGCGTCGCGATGCCGAGGGTCGGCGGCAGACGGCCCACAGCTGGGAGAGCCTCGTGGAGCGGCAGATCCGCGAGGCGATGGACCAGGGCGCCTTCGACGAGCTGCCGTACCGCGGCGAGCGGCTCCCGCTCGAGGACGACAGTGCGGCGGGCGAGTGGGCGCTGGCGCATCGGATGCTGCGCAACGCCGAAGCCGCCCCGCCATGGATCGAATCGGACAAGGAGGCACGCCGGCTCATGACCGCGCTCGACGGGCTGGTCGATCGGGCGCGGACGATCTCGGTCCGCGGGCGCCGCCGAGCTCGGATCGAGGCCGCGAGCCTCGTCGAAGCCGCCAACCTGGCCATCGCGCGCGTGAACGCCGAGGCACCGACCGACCGACAGCATCGTCGCCCGCTCGATCCAGCCCTCGAGGCCGAACGCCTGGAGCGGGCATTTGGAGCTGGCGACTAACGGGTTCGGCGCCGCCGAACGATCATGTCGGCTCAGCCGCCCGGCGGATCGTCGCGAAGACGCGAGTAGGTGACCAGGTCGTGGTACGCCCCGGCCCGGAACTGCGAGCCGCGGGCGACACCTTCGCGGCGGAAACCGGCCTTCTCGAGCGCACGTTGCTCGGCCCGGTTGGCGGCGTCGGTCTGGGCCTCCACCCGGTTGACCGTCGTGTTGGCGAACAGGTATTCGGCCAGCTGGGCCTGCGCCTCCGCGCCATGGCCATGGCCACGCGCCTTCGGGATGAGGGCGATCCCGATGTTCCAGGCGTCGGACTCCGGGTTCGGGCCGTAGCGCACCCGATGCCACCCGACCGTGCCGATCGCCCGGCCGTCCTCCGCGCGTTCGACGATGAGCTGGCCGTTGTGGGCATTGCGCAGCGGCCCCTTTGCCAGAGGTTCACGGTCGATCGGGTCACGCGGGATCCCGAAATCGTTGAACTCTCCGATCATGGCCGGCTCGGCATTCCACGAATCGAGCAGGTCCGCGTCGTCGAGGGTGACATCGCGCAGCCGGATCATGCGAACAATGCTTCGATCGCCTCGGCGAAGACCTCCGTATGGCGATCGACGTCCGCGGCGGTGGTCGCCGGCGACATGAGCGCCATATTGTGGAACGGGGTCATCAGGATCCGCCGGTTCATCGCCCACAGGTGGAGGAAGCGTTCGAGCTCGGGGTCGCGCTGCGCCCACTGCTCGGCGCCCGTCCGGGGCCGATCCGGCATGAAGTGATACTCCGCCCGGGCCCCGAGCCGTGTCACGTGCCACGGCACGCCGCTCGTGAGCAGGACGTCGTCGACCCCGGCCTCCCAACGCTCGGCGAGCGGGATCATCCGATCGAATGCCTCGCTCGTCAGCACCTCACCGAGCGTGGCGCGCGTCGCAGCCAGTGAGAGCGCGTAGCCGGCCAGCGTCCCACCGACCCCGCCGACATCGGAATCCTCGACCGCGGTCGAACCGGCCAGCTGATCCGCGACCTCGGGGCTGAACCCGTAGGCTGCGACCGGGATCCCGCCGCCGATCGTCTTGCCGATGACGACCACGTCGGGCTCGAGGCCCCAGGCGCCGGTCGCCCCGGCGGGTCCGGCACAGATCGTGTGCGTCTCGTCGATGACGAGGAGGGTACCCGTCCCCCTCGTGATCTCGCGGACCGCATCGAGGTAGCCGGGCTCGGGCAGGACGATCCCGACGTTGGTCAGGGCGGGCTCGATCAGCACGGCCGCGACGTCGCCGTCCGCGAGGGCCGCCTCCAGGCCCGCCACGTCATTGAACTCCACGACCCGCGTCGTTCGCGCGACATCGACCTGCGGCCCGACCGAGCCGCGGACCGGCACGACCGAACCGTCGTCGCCGAGCATGGCGATCGCCTCGTCGACGGAGCCGTGATAGCAGTGGTCATGGACGACGACCATCGAACGCCCGGTGAGCTGCCTGGCGAGACGCAGCACCCAGCGGTTCGCGTCGCTGGCCGACAGGGCGAACTGCCAGGCTCCGACACCGAACCGCCGCGTCAGTTCCTCGCCGACCCAGGTGGCGTCCTCGGTCGGCAGCATGTGGGTGATCCCGCGTCGCATCTGGCGCTCGACGGCGGCGACGGTCGGAGCAGGCCCGTGGCCGGCCATCGCCCCGGTGTCGCCGAGGCAGAAGTCGGTGTAGTCGTGGCCGTCGACACACGTGAAATGGGCTCCGGCGGCGACCTCGACATAGGGTGGGAACGGTCCGGCCCATTTGACCATCCAGGGCATCGGCACGCCTTCGAGGAGCGAGTGCGAAGCGCGCTCGTGGAGCGCGGCCGAGCGCGGGTGGTCGTCGGCGAAGCGGGTGGTCTCGCCGGCCATCAGGCGGGCGAGCCGGTCGCGGTCGAGATGGAGGGGCGTCCCGGTCATGAGGTCAGGATGGCGGTCGGGGAGAGCCCCGGTTCGGTCATCCCGCGCCGCGCGACGGTGGACTTTCCCTCGGACACCGCAACGCCGGTCCACGGGAGGGGCGGACCGGCGTGCGGATGATTGGATCGATTCGATCTGGCGCCCGCAGGATCAGTGGATCCGGCGAACGAACCCGCAGATATGACAGGTGGCGAGCCCGGTGAGGGGATCGACCTCGAGGAGACTGGGGCAGCCATTGGTGCCGCAGAAGAGCCGGGAGTTTGCGGCGACGGCGCCGCTTCGGCGTCGCATGCGCCGCATCGCGGACGCGCGTCCGGTGACGGACGCTGTGGTGGAACGGTTCATCATGGTTGTGTTGCTTGTGCTTTCTGGCGCGCCGTGATCGCGGTGAGTGCGATCGGCTGCGCGGCCGGGGTTTTCGTTCCGTGGGCCGAATCACGGTCGGAACGACGATGGTCTGAGATGTCTGCGCGCCGGGCCGGGAGCGTACGTTAGGCGCTCTAACCGCGTCGTCGCGTCGGACTGGTTACCCACGTAGTATCGCCGCTGGCGGCACTGCCGTCAAACCACCGATGGTCCGGGGACCCTATATTGAGGTCTCTTCACCGAAGCTTGGTTGATTCAGCAGCCGGCGCGCGTCAGACTCCGCGCCGTCCGGGCCCGCGATGACGCGCGCCCGCGATCCAGAGGGAAACACATTGAGGAGGTGGCCTGTGTCGGTGGTGTCCAATGTCTCGGACGTACGATCGCGCTCCGCGAGAGTCGGGCTCGTGACCTCGATCCTGGGACTGGCGATGCTGGCCGGCGCCCCCGCCGCGAGTGCGGCGTCGGCGATCACGCTGACGACGCCGTTCCCCGCCATCGCCGTCGCCCCGGGTTCGAATCCGAGCTTCGATGTCTCGGTGACGACGGCCCAGCCAGGCCGCGTCACGCTCGCGGTCGGGGCCGTGCCGACCGGATGGACCGCCGTCCTGCGCGGTGGCGGGTTCACGATCGACGGCATCCAGTCGGACGGCTCGACCGCGACCAAGATCACGCTCAACGTGACGGTGCCCGCCGCCGCCACCGCCGGCACGCAGCGGATCGATGTCAAGGGGACCACGGCCTCCGGCGCATCGGCGACGCTCGCGGTCGACGTTCGCGTCTCGCCCAACGCGGCCGGCGACGTCACGCTCACCACCGATACGCCGCAGCTCAAGGGTGCTAGTGACGCGTCGTTCAGCTTCAGCCTGACGCTGACCAATGACACCCCCGAGGACCTCCCGTTCAGTGCCACGGCGACCGGGCCCGACGGCTGGACCATCACGGCCGAGGTCGGTTCGCAGGCGCAGGCGGCGAGCGTCGTCGTCAAGGCGGGCAGCACCTCGACGGTCTCGGTCACGGCCAAGGCCGCGTCCGGCGCCGCTGCCGGCAACTATCCGATCGCCGTCGATACGACGAGCGGCAGCCGCTCCGCGCACGTCGACCTTTCGGTGACCATCACCGGCAGCTACAACCTCGCGCTCTCGACGGTCAATCAGCAGCTGAACATGAACGCGACGTCGGGGACGGCCAGCGACATCACCCTGTCGCTGACGAACTCGGGGACGGCCGATGTCACGGGCGCGGCGATGACCGCGGACGCACCGACCGGCTGGAAGGTGACCTTCGACACGCCGACCGTCAACGTGCCGGCCGGCGGCACGGCGGTGCAGGTGGTCGCCCACGTGACCCCGTCCTCCGATGCGATCGCGGGCGACTACATCACGACCTTCAAGGCGACGGCGCCCGTCGCGAACGCCTCGAGCGACGTCCGTGTCACCGTCCAGACCTCCGCGCTGTGGGGGGCCATCGGGATCGGCCTGATCGCGGTCGTCCTGATCGGCCTATGGTCGATCTTCCGCCGGTTCGGGCGCCGATGAGCGGGCTCGCGCCCGTCCTCGAGCCGGCTGCCGAGCCGCCAGCACGCGTCGGACCCGACCCGGTCATCCGGACGCACCGGTTGACCAAGAAGTACGGCACGCTGACCGCCGTCAACCGCCTCGATCTCGAGGTCTACCCGGGCGAGATCTTCGGTCTGCTCGGCCAGAACGGTGCCGGCAAGACCACGACCATCCTGATGCTGCTCGGGCTGTCCGAGCCGACGGACGGCGAAGCCACGGTGATGGGCCTCGACCCGGCCTGGGATCCCAGGGAGGTCAAGCGCCGGGTCGGCTACCTGCCCGACGCGGTCGGGTTCTACGGTGGGCTGACCGGGCGCCAGAACCTCCGCTACACGGCCCGTCTCAATGGCCTGCGAAGCAAGGAAGCCGAAGCCGCGATCGACGAGGTCCTCGAGCACGTCGGCCTGACCGACCGCGCCAACGACCCGGTCGAGACGTACTCGCGCG
>DAIOXD010000048.1:0-10433 GCA_036758145.1 Candidatus Limnocylindrales bacterium | reverse complement strand
GCACCGATCGTGGGCGGCGTCCCGGCACGCCACTGGGTCCATGGTGAGTTCCTGCTGATGGACGGCAGGAAGATGGCGAAGTCGGCCGGCAACTTCCAACGCGTGACCGAGCTCGTAGGCCGCGGCATCGATCCGCTCGCCTTCCGCTATCTGACGTTGACGTCCCGGTATTCGCGCAAGCTCGAGTACTCGGACCGGTCGGTCGTGGCGGCCGCGGCTGCGCTCGAATCACTGCGGGCCGGGCTTCAGGGACTTGAGCCGCCGCCGGACGACGGGCCGTGGACGGGTCCGCCGGTCTTGCGGGCCGGCGCCGCCGGGGATCGCCCGGAGGGTGTCGCCGGAGGGGCGGCCGGGCACGGATCGCGAGACGACGACGCGTTCGAGGTGACCGACCGGGCGTCGAGCCCGACGGCGCCACTCAGCCCGGAAGGCCGCGCGCTCCACGAGCGGTTCGTTGCCGCCATCGACGATGACCTGGACCTGCCGGTGGCACTCGCCCTGCTGCGTGAGATCCTGCGGGCGCCCATCTCCGGCGACGAGCGGCGATGGCTCATCCTCGACGCGGACCTGGTCCTCGGACTCGATCTCGACCGGGTCTGGGCGGGCTCCGAGGAAGTCGCCCCGGCTGACGTGATGGCGCTCGTCGTCGCCCGCGACGCGGCCCGGGCCGCCCGTGACTGGCCGCGGGCGGACGCCCTCCGCGCCGAGCTCGCCGACCTCGGCTGGGAAGTCGTCGACGGTTCAGACGGGTCGACGGTCCGGCGGGCGACCTGAGCTGGCCAGGCCTCAGCCGCCGCCCACCAGGAGATCCCGCCGCGAACCGAAGCGGTCGATGATCCGGTAGAAGTTGCGCTTGCTCTGGCGGTCACGTTCGGCATCCGGGAGACTCGTGTACCCGCGATGCTCGTGTCGGACGGCGGGAAGGCCTTCCAGGGCGACGGCCCGGCGGGGCAGGCTCCCCTCCCCCTCGTCGCGCAGGACCAGGCTCCACCAGATGTCGAGGTTCCGATAGAACCGGAAATGCTCGTCGAACGGCCCTCGCTGGGCGAGATCGGCACGCCGGAAGGCCGCGACATAGCCCTCGATGGCATCCACATCGCCGGCCGGTGCGTCCTCGAACTTGCGAAGGTCGGCCGAGACGATCCCCCACCCGCCGGCGACCGCGACCGTCGCGTCATCGAGGGCGCGGACGAGCGGGGTAACGAAGTCGCCGGTCGGTTCGACGCTCGTATCGAGAAGGATCACGACCGGGCCGCTCGCCCGGCGCGATCCGATGTTCAGCGCAGCGGCATGGCCGAGGCGCTCGCTCGTCCAGATGATCTCCGTCGGGAGCGCCTCACCGTCACTGCCACCGAGTGCCTCCACGGCTTCGAGTGCTTCGGCCTGCTCGGCCGAAGGCGCCTCGGCGACGATCACGACAGACGTCCCCGCGGGCGCCCGGCCGCGCAGCCCCTCCGACGCCCGCGCAAGATCTTCCGGCCAGTCAGTGGCGACCATCACGATCGTGGCGACGCCTGCCGGCGCCTCGTCGAGTCGCGACGGGACGCTGGCACTCGACCCATACCGGACCCGGTCGCCGTCGGCGAGGTCGGCCGGCGCGGCCGGTGTCAGGGCGAAATCGATGCCGCGGTCGGCGACCTTCCAGCCCGCGGCCTCGATCAGGTCGCGCAGCCGGTCGGCCTCGACCCAGTCGCGAGCCGCGCGGGCTCGGGAGCGTTCATGGGCGGCGGCCAGGACCTCGTCCGGGATTCGCTGTCGGGCCACCCGCGCAGGATAGCCGGTGGGCCGTCGCCCGCCGAAGGTTCGAGTGATGCACCGTTGTAGCGGCCCGACGTTGGAAGACACGCGCGCCGTCCTATCGCCCGGCTATCCTGCCGGGATGATCCTCAGGGTGCTGACGGCCCGTGTGCCCAGCCCGAACATCGGCCAGTTCAATGAGCTCCTGCGCGCGCAGCTCACCGAGCTTCGAACGCAGCCGGGTCTTGCCTACGTGAAGCTCGCGCGTCGACTCCATGAGGATTCGAGCGAGGAGGTCGTGCTCGTCGAGGAATGGCTGACGCCGGCCGATCTCTTCGCCTGGACGCGGGGCAGACTCACGACACCTCGGTTACTGCCCGGCACCGAGGATCTCGTCCAAGACCTCATCATCACGCACTACGAGGCGCTGGATGTCTCCCCCGAGGAGCTCAGCTCGAGGCTCCTGGCCAACGAAGGATCCCGAACACCCGAAGAAGAAGCGCTGCTTGATGAGATCGTCGAGCACGCCGCGGAATCGCACGGCGGCACGTAGCGGTCGGAACGTAGGACGCCTGCATACTCACGCGAGGCTGAGCGGTGCGATCGACACGACGGTATGAGGATCCGAGATAGGCACCACCGAATCGGTTGGTTCCCACATCACCCGGCTCCTGCCCGGCGCCGACGCGAGTACCCGGCGTCGCCTGGAACGGTCGGCACGAGAGCAGGCCTTTACTCGTCGTGACGTGCTGCACGCGCGGGGTATCCAACTGCCCCCCTTCGTCATGCTCGATGGGCACGTCATGTATCGCCGTGTCGTCGAGACGGGACAGGTTCGCGCCGCTCTGATCGCCGGGCCTGGCTACCTCGGCGGACTTCGTTCGATCAGCGACCCAGAGGCCGATGCGCTCTATGAGTTGGTCGCCCTCACCGACGGCACCTGGGCCACATGGGATCCACGACTGCTCCGAGACCTCGCGCTCCAGGACGCTGGACTGGCGGTCGGGCTCCTCGACCTGTCAGCGGATTTCGTCCTGGTTCTCAACGTGCGTCTCGATCAACAGTCCTTTGCTACGGCTCGACAGCGGATGGCAGCCATCCTCACCCGCTACGGCGACGCCATCTTCGACACGCGCCATCCGGTCGCACAGCGAGCCGACCTCGCCGCCATGATCGGCACGAGCAAGGTGATGATGTATCGAACACTGCGTGGCCTCGAGAACGACGGTCTCGTGAAGCGCCACCGCGGCGGCGGGATCAGCATCGCGGACCACGAGAGGCTGGCCCGTCTTGTCGAGGTGGCGGCCCCCGAGGAGGCTCCCGCTCTCTGACGGACTGGATCTGCTGGAACATGAAGGTCAGCGGACGCACTGGGCACTGACACCCCCGGACGGATTCGAACCGCCGCCTACGTCGCAAGGCTAGAAGCGGCCGCGGCCGCGGCCGGTCGGGTGGACGCCGCTCGGTTTGCTACTGGATCACGGGGCCGCGCAAGAGGTGACCGGCGGCCCGGCCTTCGTGACCTCCGGCACGGGCGAGCGACCTTCTGGCTGACGCACGCTGACTCCGGCTGATCGCCTCCTTCCCGCCATCGCGTCCCGGAAGGTTCAGGGTCGGCTCTTCTGGGAGATCAACATGAACAACGAACATACCGGCCGAGGGACAGGCGTCCCGCCCTGGGCCGCACTCCTCGCCTTCTTGGCCCTGGTCGTGGTGGTCGTGTCTCTGGCGGCGATGCTGGTGATCCGCCCTTCCTTTCCCGGACCCGGCGGCATGATGTTCGGTGGTCAGCCGGGTCCGGGAGCGGGTCAGGGCATGATGGGTGGGGGCGCCGTCGCCCAGCCAGGTCAGGCCGGGTTCGTGGCCGGGACGGTCGCTGCTCCACGAGTGGTGCAGATCGTCGCGGGTCCGGGCTACACCTTCAGCCCATCGACGCTGGCGGTCGCCCGCGGTGAGACGGTCACCTTCTTCGTGACCGTGATGGGTCCTGCGGTCCACGAGTTCATGGTCGGCCCCGCTGATGCGGTCGCCGCCGACGAGGCGGGAACGCCTGAAGTCGCTGACATCGGGATGATGCAGTCGAGGTCACTCACCTACACCTTCGATGGCAGCGGGCCGTACGCCTTTGCCTGTCACGCCGAGGGCCACTACGAGGCCGGCATGCACGGGACGATCACCGTCGTCGGCTGACCGGCGGCGGGGCGCCCTTGACGCGATCTTGAGCCAAGGTTGCCCGCGGCTCGATTGAAGTCGAGGTCCGTTCGCCCAACGCTCTCCAGGCCCAACCGAGGGCTGGGCACGCCATGCAGGACGCCGATTTGCTTGTGGCGCCCCCGGACGGACTCGAACCGCCGACGCAGGCCTTAGGACGGCCTCGCTCTGTCCACTGAGCTACGGGGGCGCGGAGGCCATCGTACCGCGCCGCAGGGCGTTTCCGGCCTCTCACCGGACCTCCCCGTACAATCCACCGCGAGATGCACGACGCTCCCCTTCCCGACCTCATCCTGTACGGCCGCGCGGGCTGCGGCCTGTGCGATGAGACGCGGAGGTCACTTGACGCGCTCCTCGAGCAGCGGGTCCGGGCGAGCCTTCCGACGCCGACCCTCCAGGAGCGCGACATCGAGACGAACCCCGAATGGCAGCGCGCCTTCTTCGCCTCGATCCCTGTCGTCGAGCTCGGCGATCGTCGGCTCGAGCTCGCGACGAGCGTTGCGCAGCTTCGGCGCCTGTTGACCGACGTCCTCGACGCCTGACCGACCGACACGATGACCGGCACCGACCTCACGATCCTCGTCGCCCTCGCCGCCGGCGTGATCAGCTTCCTGTCGCCGTGCGTCCTGCCGCTCGTGCCGGCCTATCTCGGCCAGTTGACCGCGATCGCGGTCGCGGGCAGCGCGGATGGCGCACGGCCCTCGCGCTGGCTGGCGATGCGGCACGCCCTCGCGTACGTGGCGGGGTTCGGAGCCGTCTTCACGGTGCTCGGCATCACGGCGACCTTCGCCGCCGGGCCGCTGGCCGACTACCTGCCGGCACTGCGGACGATCGGTGGCGTCGTGCTCATCGTCCTCGGGCTGGACCTGGCGGGACTGCTCCACGTCCCGGGTCTCCAGCGGACATGGCGGCCGCTCGATGCCGGAGCCGCCGGGTCGCTGGCGACGGCGACTGGTTCGACCGCATTCGGGAGCGGCGGTATGCGGCCAAGCTTCGGCGATCGGCTCGGCGGTCATGTCGTCAGCTCGCGCGGCGGGTGGCTCGCCTCGTTCGGCCTCGGCGCGATCTTCGCCATCGGCTGGAGCCCGTGCATCGGGATCATCCTTGGCGGGATCCTGACGATGGCCGCGACCTCGGGCACGGTGCTCCAGGGTGGACTGCTGCTGGTCGCCTATACGATCGGTCTCGGGCTGCCGTTCCTGCTGATCGCCGCGGTCTATGACCGGGCGCCGCGGCTGATGGCGCCGCTGGTCCGGCACGGGCGGACCGTTTCGCTGATCGGTGGGCTGCTGGTCGTCTTCATCGGCATCGCGATGATCTTCGACTGGCTGGTGCTCCTGCCCCGCTACTTCAATTTTCCGGGGGTTTGAGTGGCGCAGCGACCGGAGTTCAGCCACAAGCACGAGCGTCATGGGGTGGTCGGCCCGTTCAGTGGCCGGCAACTCGTGCTGGCCTTCGCGGCGGTCCTTGTCGCGGTCGTCGTCCTGGTCGGCGTGACGACGCCGCTGGGCAACACCGCCAACGGACCTGCGGCGGTGAATCCAAGGGCGACCGCCTACCTCCTGTCGTCGCCGCCACCGATCGGCCTCAAGGTCGGCGCGACCGCCCCGGAATTCTCGGTAGCGAATGACGACGGCACGACCTATCAGCTGACCGACCTCGCAGGGGCGCCCATCCGCCTGGCCGACCTGCGCGGCAAGGCGGTCTGGGTCAACTTCTGGACGACATGGTGCCCGCCGTGCCAGTCCGAGGTGCCGATCCTGCGCGACCTCTCCACGCGCTACAAGGACCAGGGGCTGGTATTGGTCGCGATCAGCGTCCAGGAGACCTCGCCAGCGGATGTCGCGGCCTACGCCGCGCGCTACCAGCTGGGCTACACGATCGGCTTCGACGGGTCGGGCAAGATCTTCCACGCGTACAAGGCGTATGGCCTGCCGACCCAGGTGTTCATCGATCCGAACGGGGTGATCGCGTCGATCGTTCCGGCGCCGCTGGACGAGGCAGGGGCGATCGCGCAGATCGAGGCGATCCTGCCGCGCGGAGCCGGCGGGAGTCCTTCGCCGTAGACCCTCCGGCCGGTCGCGCCCGGCCGGCCGGCGTTTCCGCCAGATGCACCTCAGACGGGCATTGGTCAGGGATCGCACCCGCTTCATCGATCGATCACGCTCGGGTCTGTCCGTCATTCGGCGTCGTTCCTGTCAGATGCCCGCCACGTGAGCAAATGACCGGAGATCGCGGACGAACGCTCGCCTGGTGTGCATCTGACAGTCGACGGAGCCGGAAGGACGAGGATGGGCCGCGACGGGTGGCGGCAGGGACCTACTCTGCCTCGAAGCGGAACCGGTCGCGATCCCGCACCAGTCGCCCGATGGGGTGCCGCGCCTCGTGCGAGAGCACGACGATCCAGCCCTCGTCCGCGGCCTGCCCGAACAGCTCGACCTTGCGCGTGACCGAATCGAGCGGGAAATCATCGAACGCGGTGACCCAGCGCGGATTGGCCGCCCAGGGCCGCATCAGCAGGTCGCCGAAGAACGCCAGCGTCCGGCCGCCATCTCCGCCACCCCGCACGACGATCGCCTGGTGACCGGTCGAGTGGCCGCCGGTCGGGACGACGCTGACACCCGGCAGGATCTCCCGCTCGCCATCGGCCCAGGCCTCCCTGCCCCACGACTCGACAAGACGGAGCTCGGGCTGGACGTATGAGGCAATCAGCCGTGGGTTGTCGCCGAGCGCGACCTCCCATTCGGCCCGCTGGGCCACGATCCTCGCGCGTGGGAATGCGCGCTCGCCGTCGGCGCGCAGCAGCCCGCCGGCATGATCGAAATGGAGGTGGCTGAGCGCGACGACGTCGACGGTCTCAGGGCGGAACCCCGCCGTCTCGAGCGCCGCCACGACCCACGGGCCCTCGGCGACGCGGATCGCCCGGGTCTTGTCGTCGAGTCGCTCGCCGATCCCGGTCTCGACCAGGGCCCGCCCGGCCGGGGTCTCGATCAGCAGGCAGTTGAGCGCCTGGAGGAGACGCCGCGACTCGTCGACCTCATCGCCGACGAGCCCGCCCCACAGGACCCACGGCACCGGCCCGAACAACGTCCCGGCATCGGACCGGAACGTGCCGGCCTGGACAAGTGCGACGCGGACGGCGCCACCGAGATCGCGCGACCAGTCGACCGCCTCGTTCATCGCCATCGGCTACTTGCGCGACGGCTCCTCGGTGACGCG
This sequence comes from Candidatus Limnocylindrales bacterium, assembly GCA_036758145.1. Classification (GTDB taxonomy): domain Bacteria; phylum Chloroflexota; class Limnocylindria; order Limnocylindrales; family CSP1-4; genus SPCO01. The sequence goes on along the minus strand of DAIOXD010000048.1, from coordinate 3,266 downwards.
GTCAGCGTCGAAGTCGCGGTGGAAGGCCGACGCGGTCGGCTCCGACTGGCCCTGGTATTTCGACCCGAGCTCGGGCGAGCCGTACGGCCGATCGACCGGGCTCGACATCTTGAAGAAGCTGATCTGACCGATGCGCATCCCGAAATAGAGCGCGATCGGCAGGTTGGCCACGTTCGACAGCTCCAGCGTCAGGTTGCCCTTCCAGCCCGGGTCCACGTACCCCGCCGTCGAGTGGATGAGCAGGCCCAGCCTGCCGAGACTCGACTTGCCCTCGAGCCTGGCCACGAGGTCGATCGGCAATTCCACCCATTCGTGCGTCTGGCCGAGCACGAATTCGCCGGGATGAAGGATGAACGGCTCGTCGTCGGCGATCGTCAGCATCTCGGTCAGATCGGGCTGAGGCGATCGGACGTCGATGAACGCATACCGATTATTGCGAAAGACCCGGAACGAGCGGTCCAGGTGCAGGTCCACCGATGACGGCTGAAGGTCGTGCGCGTCGTATGGATGGATCTTGACCCGGCCCTCGTCGAGCGCCGTCCGGATGTCGCGGTCCGAAAGGACGCTCACTTGACCAGCGCTCCGGTCCCGCGCTCGGCATAGAGCGTATCGACCTCGCGCTTGAGCGCCTCGAGGTCCTCGAAGCTCTGGTAGACGCTGGCGAACCGGATGTAGGCGATCTGGTCGATGCCGCGGAGCTGCTCCATCGCAAGCGCACCGATGCGCGATGAGGGCACTTCCGTGACACCGGCGGCGCGCAGCTCGGCCTCGATGGCGTCGGCAGCCGATTCGGCGGCGCCGTCGGCGACGGGCCGTCGCGTCAGCGCCTTGCGCAGGCCGGAGACCAGCCGGTCGCGATCGAACTCCTGGCGCGCGCCATCGCGCTTGATGACCACTAGCCGAGCGGCTTCGACCCGCTCATAGGTCGTGAACCGCATCGCGCACGCCGCGCATTCGCGCCGGCGTCGGATGGTGGCCGAATCATCCAGATCTCTCGAGTCGACGACGCGGGTCTCCCGCTCGCCGCAACCGGGGCAACGCATCGCTCTCCTGTCGCCTCGCACCACAAGGGATAGTGGTGTTGCCCGAGGATACCACTAGATGGTGTGGTTTCGCCGGTCGCTCAGATGCTTCGCGCGCCGACGTCCCGGGCGGTTTCGTCGGCACTCTGCTGCTGGGCCTCGACGGCGTGCCGGGCGAAGGCCTCGCGCGCGTGGATGAGGTTGAGATAGCCGCGTTTGATCGACGTCTGCGCCTCGAGCTCGCGCGGGCCGCGCCGGGCGGCGACCATGATCGAGGTGCCGTGCTCGACCATCTCGAGCGCCCGCCGCGCCCGCTCCAGCTCGGAGACGAGCTCGCCGCGGATCCGCTGGACCTTGCGCGGGCCGCGGAGCGCCTTGGCCTCGTCGGTATAGCGGTCGACGGCGTCGGTCGCGGCCTCGAGCGTGTCGCCGATCGTGTCCGGCCCGATCTGGCGGCGACGGACCGCGTCGATCTGCCCCGCGGCCCCGCCGAGTGACGCGTCCACGCGTGTCGCGAGGTCGCGGACCGACCCGCGGAACTGCTCCAGCTCGCGGGTCCGCTTCACGATCCGGCCCGTTCCGCGCAGGACGACCGCCAGGCCGGCCGCGAGGGCGACGAACGCCGCGATGGGCAGGAGGACGGCGAGCTGTTCCATGCTGGTCCGCTACCCGACCCCGCTCAGCCTGACCGCGTGCGGAGCTGTTCGAGCAACGCGGTCCCGACCTCGAAAAGGTCGCCCACGACGAAGATGTCGGCGAACTCGGCGATGGGCGCGTCGGGATCCCGGTTGACCGCGACGATCGCCCCAGACGTCCGCATCCCGACCTTGTGCTGGATCGCCCCGCTGATCCCGAGCGCGAGATACAGCTCGGGTTTGACGATCTTGCCGGTCTGGCCGATCTGCTGGCTGTACGGGATCCAGCCCGAATCGACCGCGGCGCGCGTCGCTCCGACCGCCCCACCGAGCGCCTCGGCCAGCTGCTCGACGATACCGAAGCCGTCGGGGCCGCCGACCCCGCGACCGCCGGCCACGATGATCCGAGCCTCCTCGATCGACGCCTGGGCACCGGCCTCGCTCACGCGCTCCACGACCTTGACCGCTGGGAGGGTGGCGTCGCCATCGACGGATCTCGGCTCGACGCGGCCTGGCGCGTCCGCGGCGACAGCGGTCGTCACGTTGGGGCGGATGGTGATGATCCCCCGACCCCCGGTGAACCCGGACTCGGTGATGAGCTTGCCGCCGAAGACGCTCATCTCGACGGACGGGCCGCCATCGGTCCACGTGACCGCCGTCGCATTGACGAGGACGCCGAGCCCGGTGAGCGCCGAGACCGCCCCAGCAAGATCCCGCCCGTCCGCGCCGGCACCGACGAGGATCGCGTCGGGGGCCTCTGGGGCGTCCTTGCCGTCCGCTGAGAGGAGGGCCGCGATCCGGCCGGCGGCGACCGCCGACCAGGCGTGTTCCGCCGCGGCCGGATCGCTGATCGCCCAGACCACCGGGAGGTAGGTCGCCAATTCGGTGGCCGCGGCGGTCGGCTCCGAGGCGATCACGATCCCGATGACGTCGCGCCCAGTCGTGGCCCCGAGGTCGCGGGCGAGCGTGGCCGCCTCGGCGCTGATGCGCGCCAGACCGCCCTCCACCCCAGGCTCGGCGACGACCCACAGCGGGCCCATCAGATGATCCTCCGCTCGGCGAGGAAGTCGACGATCCGCGTGGCGCCCTCGGCGGGGGTGCCGCGCACGATCTCGGTCGCGGCACGGGCTGGCGGCATCCGGTTGTCGAGGACCGCCGTCGTCGCGGCCGCGCCACCGACCGTCGCGCCATCCAGACCCAGATCGGCCAGCGAGCGCGTGACGATCTCCTTGTTGCGCGCCGCCATGATCCCCTTGAGCGACGGGTACCGCGGCTCCCCGAGCGCCTGCGTGCCACCGATCACGACGGGCAGCGGCGCCTCGAGCAGGTCGTAGCCGGTCGCGCTGATGCGCCGGACCTTCACGGTGCGGTTCGCCACGTCCGGTTCGATGCGCGCGGCGTACGAGAGATACGGCAGCCCGAGGTGCGCCGCGACGGCCGCCGGGACGATGCCACCGACGCCGTCGGAGGAGTCGATGCCGGCGAAGACCATGTCGAATTCGAGCTCGCCCAATGCCTTCGCGAGGACGGTCGCCGTCGAAACGGCGCACGAGCCGGCGAGCGCCGGGTCGGTCACGTGGACACCGCGCGTCGCACCCATGGCGAGTGC
>DAIOXD010000047.1:0-10522 GCA_036758145.1 Candidatus Limnocylindrales bacterium | reverse complement strand
GGCCCACACCGCTCCCGCGGGCAATGGGCACACACTCAAAGCCGGCAAGACCGACCGGGCTTCCACGGCTCCGGCTGTTTCCACGGTTCCCAGTGTTCCCACGGCTCCCGCTGCCGACAAGGGCAACAGGGACCACAAGCTCAGCAAAGCCAACAGGGCTCATTAGGGAGCCGCGGGCGTAGGTTCGATAGGTCGAGCCCGCCCAGAGCGATGAGCTCGGGCGAGCAAACCACAGTCAGAACGAGGCGGGCCCGTCGGGCCCGCCTCGCGCCTTGCCTGGTGACTCGTCGGCGGGATGGACCTCCCGGGCTTCTCGAGCATCCCGATATGTCGAGTGGAATCCTCACCGACTCGGACATGGAGTACGTCGATCGGATCCTGATCGACTGCCGGGAGCTCGTCGGGCCGTTCGTGAAGTTCGAAGATCTCGACGTCGAGATGAATGACGAGGTAGCGCTCCGCGTCGCCTATAGGATCGGCGAAGCTCGGGGTGTCACCGAGGGCCGAGGACAGGATCTATTCGATGCGCATGCCAACCTTCGGTCCCAGATCGCTCGTGACTGGATCGAGGTGCTCGCACGCCGTCCGGATGCATCCGGACACGGCAGATCGCATGGCTCCTGCTCGCGCTGATCGCATGGACGATCGCGATGGCATGTGTACTGGTAGGCCCCGCTGTGATCCTCATCGTGATGAACCTCGGAGTTCACTGAGCCGAGGGTCCTGAAGTCTTTGCGACCACCCGTGAACCCAGGCCGCCTCCGACAAATGCCCCTCAGGCGGGCATTGGTCACGGATTGACGGCCGAGCGGTCGGGCGCGATCTCAGGCCCGACCGTGAACCCAGCGCAGTGGCGTCTCGGATCTGTGACAGATGCACTCCTGAGGGGCGATCGTCAGGTTCTCGTTGACGAACGCTCGCATGTGCATCTGGCAGGTAATCGGGGCCAAGACCTTCTCAGAACGCGGAGTCATCCTCGGCCTGATCGCCTCCCTCGAAGACGCCCGCCGCCAAGCTCCGGCATACCTCGGAATCGAAGCCATTTCGGGCCAGGAGTGCGTACGCGCGCTGACGCCGCTGCCGTGGGTCCGCGATGCGGGCCAGGGCCCTAGCGTTCCGGGCCAGCAGTCGCTCCGCTGCCGCTTGATCCGGCGAGACGGTCATGCCGTCGTCGTTCGCGAGGCCGGCGACCGCCTCTCGACGTTCGGCGAGCACGAGATCGACCGTCGCCCGGTCGACGCCCTTGAGACCGAGCTCCTGGCGGATCGCTCGCTCACCACGCGGTCGGGCGCGGTCGCGCGATTCGATCCAGGCCCGGGCGAAGGCCTCATCGTCGAGCATGGCCAGCTCGAGCATGCGGCTGATCGAACCCTCGACGAGCTCCGGCCTGTATCCGGCGCCGGTCAGCCGCCGCCGGACCTCTGCGACGGACCGAGCACGCGGTTCGAGGAATCGAGCGGCTGCCTCGAGCACGACGGTCGGGTCATCGATGGCCGCGTGTCGCTCACGTCGCTCGGCGAAGGTCGCGCGATGACGCCCTTGGCCGGCGCCGCCTGGGCCCGCGCCGCGCGAGCTCGCGCCGCCCGCCGCGTCCCCGCGCTCGCCGGTCACTACGCCTCGGCGATGCCCTCGACCGGGATCGGGACGTCGTTGATCTTGGCCCGAATCAGCCGGTCGATCTCCTGGGAGATCTGCGGGTTCGCCTTGAGGAAGTCCTTGGACGCCTCACGACCCTGGCCGAGTCGCGTCTCGCCGAACGTGAACCAGGCACCGGTCTTGGTCACCGTGTCCATCGCGACGCCCACGTCGAGCAGGCCGCCCTCCTTGGAGATGCCTTCGCCGTACATGATGTCGAACTCGGCGACGCGGAACGGTGCGGCGACCTTGTTCTTGACGACCTTGACCCGGCAGCGGTTGCCGACCGACTCGGTCCCCGTCTTGATCGTCTCGATGCGCCGGATGTCGAGCCGGACGGAGGCGTAGAACTTCATCGCCCGGCCGCCCGGCGTGGTCTCCGGATTGCCGAACATCACTCCGATCTTCTCGCGCAACTGGTTGGTGAAGATGAGCGCGGTGTTCGAGCGCGAGACCGCGCCGGTCAGCTTGCGCAGGGCCTGGCTCATGAGCCGGGCCTGGACGCCCATGAAGCTGTCGCCCATCTCGCCTTCGATCTCGGCGCGCGGCACGAGTGCGGCGACCGAGTCGACGACGACGCAATCGATGCCGCCGGAGCGGATCAGCGTCTCGGTGATCTCGAGTGCCTGCTCGCCGGTGTCGGGCTGACTGACCAGGAGCTCGTCGACATTGACGCCGCAGGCGCGGGCATACCCCGGATCGAGCGCGTGCTCGACATCGATGAACGCGACCACGCCGCCACGTGCCTGCGCCTCGGCGAGAACGTGCTGGCAGACCGTCGTCTTGCCCGACGACTCCGGCCCGAAGATCTCCGTGATCCGGCCCCGCGGGATGCCACCGACACCGAGCGCCAGGTCGAGCGCGATCGAGCCGGTCGGGATGGTGTCCAGCACGAGCTTCTCGCGCGACCCGAGCTTCATGATCGCGCCGCGGCCGAACTGCTTCTCGATCGAGGCGAGGGCGGCATCGACCGCCTTCCCCCGCTCCGCGGTGTTCCGTTCGGCCGCTCGTTCTTCCGTCATCGCCATCTGTCCGTCACGCTCCTCATCCGATCCATCGGACCGCTCGCCGGAGCGGACGCTGGCTCCGCCGGTCGATCAGCCTTCCTCCGCGTCGTCCTCGACGACCTGGCGTTCCTTGCGCGGCTTGCGAATCACCTCGACGTTCTGCGGTGGCTCCGACAGCGGCGAGAGACTGGGTTGGGCGCTCTTCGCCTTTGGCTTCTTCTTGGCCTCTTTGTGAGGCCGGTCTCGAGAGCCCATCGCTTCGCCTCCGCGTCGTCTTGCAGACTACCGATCGATCCTTCACGCCGACTTCTCGGCGACTTCACCGCCACTTACCCGACCCGCGCGAAGACGCAGTTCGGACATCGATGCGGGGAAGGTTCCGGCCCCGATCGCGGCTCGGATCCTGGCCATGAAGTCTAGGGTGAAGGTCAGGTTGTGACAAGTCGCGAGACGGTACGCGAGCAGCTCCTTGGCCCGGAACAGATGGGCCAGATAGGCGCGTGAGAAGCGCCGACAGGCGAGGCACGGACAGTCTTCCTGGATCGGGGCGGGATCGTCCAGGAAGCGCTGATTCCGGATATTGAGCCGGCCGCCGGGGACCCAGAATTGGCCGTTCCGCGCGACCCGCGCGGGCAGCACCGAATCGAACAGGTCGACGCCCCGGTGGACGGCTTCGAGCAGGTCCGCCGGCGACCCCAACCCCATCAGATACCGTGGCCGGGGGTCCTCATCGAGCAGTGAGATGGAGACGTCGAGGGCGGCATCGCGCTGTTCGGGGGTCTCGTCGCCGGCCAGGCCGCCGATGCAGATCCCGTCGAAGGGCAGGGCTGCGATGACTCGCGTCGAGTCGGCCCGCAGGTCCGGCTCGAGGCCGCCCTGGACGATCCCGAAGATCGACTGGTCCTCGCGCGTGTGCGCGGCGAGCGAGCGTTCGGCCCAACGATGGGTGCGCTCGGTGGCGTCCGCGACGATGGCCCGCGGCGAGCTCGGGAAGACCGGCTGGTCGAAGGCGACTGCGATATCCGAACCGAGTGCCTCCTGGACCCCGATCGCGACCTCGGGGGTGAACCGGTGGAGTGAACCGTCGAGATGGCTCCGGAACGTGACGCCGTCGTCGTCCACCACGCGCAGGTCGCCGAGCGAAACGACCTGGAAGCCGCCCGAATCGGTGAGGATCGGCCCGTCCCAGTCCATGAACCTATGCAGGCCGCCGAGGCGCGCGATGCGTTCATGCCCCGGGCGCAGGTACAGGTGATACGTGTTGGCCAGGATGATCGAGGCGCCGACCTCGCGGATGTCGTCGGGCGAGAGCGCCTTCACCGTGGCGTTCGTGCCGACCGGCATGAACTGCGGCGTCTCGACAACGCCGTGGGTCAGCGTCAAGCGCCCGGTCCGTGCCCGGGTGGAGCCGTCGGGCGGCGACGGGGTCGTGACCTCGAAGCGGGCCGCTCGCCCCGCGTATGGGGCCGTCACGCGCCGGTCGCCTCCGGCGGGTCTTCGACGGCCGGCAGGTCCCACAGCCCGGGCATCCCGGGTTCCGTCCGGCGCGGCGGCGGGATCTCGTAGCCGAGCCCGGACAGGTGGGCGCGGGCGAGGTCGGTGGCGATCCTGCCCTGGGGCGTCCGGTCGAGGAACCCGAGCCGCAGCAGGAACGGCTCGTAGACATCCTCGATCGTCTCGACCTCTTCGGACAGGACCGCGGCGAGCGCCGCGACCCCGACCGGCCCCGAGGCGAACTTCTGGACGATCGCGGCCAGCAGCTTGCGGTCGGTCGAGTCGAGGCCCTCGTCGTCGATCTCCATGGCGCGCATCGCCGCGGTCGCCGTCACCTCGTCGACATGGCCGTCGCCATGGACCTGGGCGTGGTCGCGGACTCGCTTGAGCAATCGGTTGACGATGCGCGGGGTGCCTCGACCGCGACGCGCGATGGCTCGGATGGCGGCGTCATCGATCCCGACGCCCAGGATCACCGCCGAGCGTTCGACGATCGCCGCCAGCTCTTCGTCGGTATAGAAGTCGAGCCGGTAGGTCGCCCCGAACCGGTCGCGCAACGGTCCGCTGATCCGGCCCGCGCGGGTCGTGGCGCCGACGATGGTGAACGGCTTGAGGCTGAGCCGGAGCGACCGAGCGGACGGGCCCTTGCCGATCATGACGTCGAGCGCGTAATCCTCCATCGCCGGGTAGAGGATCTCCTCGACCGCCCGGTTGAGGCGATGGATCTCGTCGATGAACAGGACGTCGCGCTCCTCGAGCGAGGTGAGGATCGCGGCGAGGTCGCCGGCGCGCTCGATGGCCGGGCCCGAGGCGTACTTGACGTTGACCCCGAGTTCACGCGCGATGATGGTCGCCAGGGTCGTCTTGCCCAGGCCGGGCGGGCCGTAGAGGAGGACGTGGTCGGCGGCCTCTCCCCTGCCCTTGGCCGCCGTCAGCAGCACCGACAGGTTGGCCTTGACCTCGCGCTGGCCGATGTATTCGTCGAGCGTGCGTGGCCGCAGGGTGCCCTCGATCACGAGGTCGCCTTCGTCCTCGAGGTCCGCCGATAGGATGCGAGAGAGTTCGTCCGCCATCGGCCCTGAGTCTAGCACGCGCGAGCCCATATCGCACGGATGTTCCATTGTGGAACCGCGTGATGCGGACGGCTATCGCGTAAAGGGTCGCCTTGACGGAACGGGCGCGAAATGAAGGGTGGGATCGAGACGGCATGCGCAGAACGCTGGATGTGCGCGGGCCATCGCCGCCCGTAACTTGGCATCAACGACCTCGGTTCCGGGGTCGAAGCGCAAGGAGAACCCGCCGTGCACATGCATCCCGACTCCTACCTCTGGCTCATCGAGCAGGATCGCGAGCGGGCGCTGGCGCAGCGCGCACTCGAACGTGCCGCTCGCGAAGGCGGCGAGCAGCGACCGGGCCTCGCCCGCGGCGGCATCAGCGGTCTCGTCCGTATCCTCCGGACCGTCGCCTCGGCGACGATCAACCTCCGCTCCGCCGGCCCCAGCGGGACCTCGCAGCTGACCGGCCCGTCCGGCGCATGACCCCGACCGGCGTCGCCCCTCCTCATTTGGGGAAGGAGGGGCGACAGCCGGCCCTATCATGGCAAACATGGTCCGGCGGCTTTCCAGCCCCGTCTTCATCGGCCGCGCGAGCGAGCTCCAGACGCTCCTCGCGGCGGCCGACAGCGTCATGTCCGGCCGCGCCACGCTCGTCCTGGTCGGTGGCGAGGCGGGGGTCGGCAAGAGCCGGTTGGTCGCCGAGGCCGCGAGGGAGCTGCGCGACCGTGGCTGGCTCGTCCTCGAAGGCGGGACGGTCGCCCTCGGTGACGAGGGCCTGCCGTTCGGGCCGATCGTCGAGGCGCTGCGGGATCTCGTTCGCGAAGTCGACACCGCGCGGATCGCCGCGGCGGCCGGAGCCAGCCTCCCGGAACTTGCGCGACTGGTCCCCGAATTGTCGTCCGACGCGCTGCAGGCGCCCGGCCCGACCGCCCAGTCGGAGTGGCTCCAGGTCCGCATCTTCGATGGCCTCCTGCGACTCCTTGGCCGGCTCGGCGAAACCAGTCCGGTCCTGTTGGTGATCGAAGATCTCCACTGGGCGGATCGCTCGACACGCGACCTGCTGGCGTATCTCGCCCGCAACGGCCGCGACGAGCGGCTGCTCGTCGTCGCGACCTTCCGGACAGACGAGCTGCACCGTCGGCACCCCTTGACGCCATGGCTGGCCGAGGCTGAACGACAGCCTCGCGTCGAGCGCGTCGATGTCGGGCGTTTCGAGCGTCCGGAACTGGTCGAGCTCCTGACCGGCATCACGGGCGAGGGACCCAGCCGGTCGTTGGTCGACTCGATCGCCCGGCGATCGGATGGCAACGCGTTCTTTGCCGAGGAGCTCGTCGCTGCCTTCGATGCGACCGGCGCTCGGCGCGAACGCCTGCCCGAGACCCTGCGCGATGTCCTCCTGGTCCGCCTCGCGGCCGCATCCGAGAGCGCCCAGCGTCTCGTGCAGATCGCGGCGGTCGCCGGCCGCGAGGTCGACCATGAGGTGCTCGCCGACGTATGCGGTCTGACCGAGACCGAGATGGTCGCGGCGCTCCACGAAGCCGTCGCGGCGCAGCTCCTGGTCGTCGATCGTGACCGGACCGAGGAGCGCTATCGCTTCCGTCACGCCCTGTCGCAGGAGGCGGCGTACGACGAATTGCTGCCCGCGGAACGCCGCCGCATCCACGGGGCGTACGCGAGCGCCATCGCGGCTCGCCCAGGCGGTGACGGGGCGGCGTCCGCAAGCCGTCTTGTCGAGCTCGCCCACCACTGGATGGCGGCCCACGATCCGAAGCGTGCGCTCGACGCGACGATCGCCGCCGGCGATGCCTCGCTGACCGTCTATGCGTATGCCGAGGCCGCGCGGCAGTTCGAGCGGGCGATCGACCTGTGGGACGACGTCCCGGCGACCGACCGACCCCCAGGGCACGATCTTGGCGACCTGTATGACGCCGCAGGTGCCGCCGCCGCGCTGGCCGGCGACGCCACCCGCGGGATCAATCTGGCGAGAAGGGCCATCGAGCTGATCGATGGCGCCGCTGCGCCCGACGGCGACCTGGAACGGCGGGCGCGGGCGCGTGATCGCCTCGGCTTCGCGGCCATGCTGGCCGGTGACACCGCGACCTCGATCAAGCTCCTCGAGGAAGCGGTCGCGTTGCTCGCCGACGCACCGCCGACCTTCGCCCAGGCTCGCGCCCTGGCGGGCCTGTCGGCCAACCTCATGCTCGCCGGGCGCGCCGCGGAGTCGCTCCCCTACGCGGAGCGCGCGATCGAGAGCGCCCGAACGATCGGCGCTCGCGGGATCGAGTCGCGCGCCCTGAACGTCCTCGGTGTCGACCGAGCGGCGCTCGGCGACATCGGGGGTGGGATCGACCTCCTGCGACAGTCGCTGGCCATCGCCGACCCCGTCGCGGACCCGTCGTTGATCCCACGGGGACACGCGAACCTCTCGACCGTGCTCGAGATGGGCGGCTTCGACGAGGAAGCGGTCGAGGCCTCTTTGGCCGGTACGCAGAGCATCGACCGCTACGGCAACGTCCTCGGTTTCAGGACCTTCCTCGAGGTCAACGCCGCGACGTCGTTGATCGAACTCGGCCGGTATCACGCGGCCGCGGAACTGCTCGAAGGCAACCTGCCGCGCGTTCTGCCGGGTATCTGGACGATCCAGCTCTACCTTGCGTTCGCCACCCTGGCCGTCCGCCTTGGCGACCTGGTCGAGGCACGGGACCGATTCGAGGCCGCTCGCTCCGAGGCCGGGGACCTCGCGGACGCACAATACGTGATCGATCTCTACACGGTCGCCACCGAGATCGCGCTGTGGGACGGCGACCCGGCCACCGCTGTCACGACCGCGCTGGAAGGACTCGACCGTGTCGTCGGGATGGACGACGCGCTCATCCTCGGCCAGCTCGTGCTCCCGGCCGTGCACGCCGCAGCCGATCAGGCGGCCCGTGCCAGGTCGGCGCGGGACGGGAACGCCGCCAGCGCGGCGGTCGACGCGGCGCGCCAGGTGATCGAGCGGTACCGGGAGGCGGCGGCGCGCCTGACGAGCCAGGACGACCTCGCACGGCACGAGATCGGATGGCGGATGGCCACCTGCGAGGCCGAGCTCGCCCGCGCCGCGGGCGAAGACGATCCGGCCAACTGGGAGGCCGTCCAGCAGGCGATCGAGACGCGAAACGCGCCGTTCCGGCAGGCCTACGTGCGCTGGCGCATCGCCGAGGCGCTGGCGGGGCGGGGCGAGATCGGTGCTGCCGCGGCCCCGCTCCGTGAGGCGCACGCGATCGCTCGGGGGATCGGCGCGCCGCGGCTCGCGGCCGGCATCGAGAGCCTCGCGCGGCGGTTACGGGTCGACCTCACGCCGACGGCGGACGCCGGCGCGATCAACCTCGTGGCGGCCGGCGCCCCGGGATCGCCCCCGGCTTCGAGCGGGCCCGTCGACCCGTTCGGCCTGACCGTCCGCGAACGCGAGGTCCTTGCCCTGGTGGCCGAGGGCTATACCAACCGGCGCATCGCCGAGGACCTTTTCATCAGCGAGAGCACGGCCGGTGTCCACGTCTCGCATATCCTCGGCAAGCTCGGCGCGGAAACGCGGACCGAAGCCGCGGCGATCGCGGTCAGGCTCGGGCTCGATCGCGGGTCGGTCCGGGCCCCGTAGCCCGCAAGCGCGGTCGCGACGACCCTGTTGTTGTCAGATACCCACTGCACGATCGTTAGGCCAGGCAAAGGGCTCGATCCACGCATCGCCGGCCGGTCCACGGTCCGATCTGAGCGTGGACAGCCGCGCCGCAGTCGGGGGGCTGGGCGAGATCGTGGCCTATCAGTCCCCGGACGCATATCTGGCAGACCGGCGAAGCCGCGGATCGCGGGTCGGTCCGGGCCCCGTAGCCCGAGCGACTCACTCTCGGAGCAGGCTCCGGAGGGCGGCCTTGACCCGTTCCTCGAGGGTGCTCTCCACGCCGACGTCGGCGAGGGCCGCCCGGGACGCCTCGCGAGCCTCGGCCAGCGAATAGCCCAGGGCCTGGAGCGCGGCGACGATCTCACCCTCGCTCGCAGCCACGCCCGGGATGGTCGGTCCAGACACGGAGACGCCGGCCGCGGTCACCTTCTCCTTGAGCTCGAAGATGACCCGCTCGGCAAGCTTCTTGCCGATGCCCGGGATCGATACCAGGACGGCCTGGTCCTGGGCCATGATCGCGAGCTGAAGGTCGGGCGTCGGGCGGCTGCCCACGATCGCGAGCGCGACCTTGGGCCCGACCCCGGTCACGGTCAGGAGCAGGTTGAAGAAGCCCAGCTCCTCGGCCGATCGGAACCCGTACAACGCCTGCTGGTCCTCGCGGACGAGATGGTACGTGTGGAGCTTGAGCCGGCCGCCCGGTTGCGCCGAGGCAAGGACCGCGGGGGCTGCGAACACCCGATAGCCGAGCCCGCCGACCTCGATCACGAGCGAATCGGCCGCCACCGCACCGACCACTCCCTCGACGGACGCGATCATCCGGCCGGCCGAGTCGACTTCACGCCGTGGCGGTTGTGAGGCCCCACCAGACGGTCCAGGGCGGCCGGCGCGAGCCAGATGGTCCGTTCGGTCGTGGCTGGTGCCTCCAAGTCCCCAGATCGGGCGTGAGCGAGCTCCGAAGGCCGAGCCATGACGCCTTCGACCTGCGAATGGGGACTTGCAGCCACCCAACGGCTCCGGCCGGTCCCGGGACCGTTGCGGCCGATCACCCTAGGATGCGCTGCGCTTGGCGTCACGCTCGGTGGCGAGGGCCTCGCGGACCGCCCGCTCGTAGCCCGTCTCGCCGCGCGTGATCGGCGCGACTGCAGCCCGATCCATCACCCCGGCCGTGGCCAGCGCGGCCCCTCGGTCCGTGTTGGCGACCCAGGCCGCGATCGCCAGGGCGTCGGCCGCGTCGTCGGGCCGCGGCCGCTCGCTCATCCCGAGAACGAGTTGGACCATCCGCTGGACCTGTTCCTTGTCGGCCGCGCCATAGCCCGCGATCGCGCTCTTGACCTCGTTCGGCGTCGCCTCGCGGACCGGCGTCCGGTGCTCGGCCGCGGCGAGCAGGATCACGCCACGCGCCTGGCCGACCCCGAGCGCGGTCTGGACATTGCGCGAGAAGAAGAGCCGTTCGACGCCCATGAGGTCCGGCTCATGGAGCGCGAGCAACTCGTCGACCAGCGAATGGATGGCCAGCAGCCGCTCGGGCATCGACAGATCGGGGCTGGTGACGAGACAGCCGTGGTCGACCTCGCGCAGGCGACCGCCGGTCCGTTCGACGATCCCGTAGCCCATCGCGGCTGTCCCCGGGTCGATCCCGAGGACCTTCACCCGGCGACCTCCGCGAAGACGTCTTC
>DAIOXD010000046.1:0-10711 GCA_036758145.1 Candidatus Limnocylindrales bacterium | reverse complement strand
CGCCCGCTGGCAGAAGGGCGTCGAGCGGACCCTGGGCTGGGTCGAGCCGGGCGGGTAGGCCGAACAGCCAGGCTGACCGAGCCCGACCGTCAGCGGGCCGCGAGCGCCTCGGCGACGTCCAGCAGGCTGCCCACGACGGCCGCGGCCCCGGCGCCTTCGAGCGCCGTCTCGTCGACCGCGGCGCCGGCCGTCACGCCGATGGGGATCATCCCGGCGGCGACGGCCGAGACCATGTCCCAGGTCGCATCGCCGACGTACCAGCAGCCGGCCGGTGGGACGTCCAGCTGCCGGGCGGCGAGGAGCAGCAGATCAGGCTCCGGCTTGGCGTGCTCGACGTGGCTTGCGTCGACGATCGTCGGCTCGTCGTCCAGCCCGAGGGCCGCCACCGATGTCGCCACCTGGGACTTCCGGCTCGACGTCGCGATCGCCCAGCGAAGGTGCCGATGCTCGATGGCATCGATGAGTTCGTGCACGCCCGGGAGCGGGCGCGGCGCCTGATTGAGGCGTTGGTAGATCTCACCGGAGCGTCGATCGATCTCCTCGGCGCGCCGGTCGTCGATCGTCTCCCCGGCCAGGGCGGCGATCTCGCGAGCGAGGCGCCGGCCGTCGAGGCCGATCAAGGGCGCGAGCCGCTCCCGGCTCGTCGGGTAACCGGCGCCGGCGAGCGCCTCGAGCCAGGCGGCGATCCGCGTCTCGACGGTGTCGATGAGCGTCCCGTCGAGGTCGAACAGGACCGCGGTCGGGAGCGGCAATCCGGCGAGGGCCCGAAGCATCCCGCTACGGTACCGCCCTCACGTCCTTCGCCCGAGGCGTCTGTCCGGTCCGACGACGATCAGCGTTCCCGTTCCGGTGGTCGTGGCCGTCGTCGCGGTCCCGCTCGTGGGCACGGCCGGGGCCGTCGGGTCGGGCACCGTGACGGGCCGGACGGTGACCACGCCGCGGCCCGAAACGAACGCGAGGAAGACCATCGAGATGACCAGTACGACGACGATCACGACCTGGAGCAGCCATCGACCCCGATGCGGCCGTAGGGGCTCCTCCGGGCCCGGATCCTCGAAGTCGTCGGGTCCTGCCATGCCGCAACGATAGGGGACCGACGTTGCCCACGATGTCTGCCCACGACGTTGACGCCCCGATGTAGCATCGCCTCGCGCCGCGCGTTCCCAGGTCGCGGCTCAAGGAGGGCTACAGCCACTGTGGCGACACGCAAGCGGAAGACCGTCTACCCCCCGGCCCGGACCGACACGAAACCGGCCCAGCGCGCCGGAGCGGGGCCCGAGCCCTACGTTCGTCCCACGGTGGCGACGATCGACCTCAATGCCGGCAGTGGCAGAGCGGGATTGTCGGTGGGCGATCGAGTGAGGATCGCGGGTGGCGGGCTGTACGCCGGCGAGGCCGCGGTGATCGAGAAGCTGACGTCCGGCGTCATCCCGGCCGCGCTCGTGCGCACCGAAGCTGGTCGGACGCGCCAGGTCCGGACGATCGATCTGGAGCCGATCGCCCGCGAGGGGTGAGCGCGAGGACCAGCGATGCCGACCAGCCATATCGAGGTTCCCGGCGGCCGCCTCCTCGTCGTCGACGAGGGAACCGGACCGCCGATCGTGCTGCTCCACGCCGCCGTCGCCGATCTTCGGGCGTGGGACGCGATGGTCCCGCCGCTCGTCGCGGCCGGCTACCGGGTCATCCGGTTCGATGCCCGCGATTTCGGCGGATCCACGGGTGACGACGTCCCGTTCACGAACCGGGCGGACGTCCTCGCGGTGCTCGACTCGCTCGGGCTCGAGCGGGCCGCCCTGGTCGGCAACTCGCGCGGCGGGATGACCGCCGTCGACACCGCGATCGAATCCCCCGAGCGCGTCATCGCGGTCGTCGGTGTCGGCGCCGGCATCGGTGGCTTCGAAGGCGTTCCGAAGCCCGAGGAACTGCCGATCTTCGCGGCGTACGAGGCCGTCGATTCGGCCGATCCGTTCGACGCCGACGCGCTGACGGAGTTCGAAGCGGACGTCTGGCTCGAAGGCCCCAGCCAGCCGACCGGTCGCGTCGATCCGGTCGTCCGCGACGCGTTCCTGGGGATGGCCGGTCCGCTGAACGCCCCCGACCACCCGAGGGTCCGCGAGGTCCCCCTCGAACCAGCGGCGAACGATCGACTCGGCGAGCTTCGCTGCCCCGTCCTGTTCGTGGCCGGGGAGCTCGACTTCGGTGACGCGGTCCAGGCCGCCCAGCGGATCGAGGCGACCGTGCCGAATGGGCGAGCCATGATCTGGCCCGACGTCGCGCACATGATCGGGATGGAACAGCCGGCCCGGCTGGCCGCGGCGATCGTCGAGTTCCTCGCGTCGCTCGATCGCTGGGCCTGACCCCAGCGGGACGTCCGTTCTCAGCGTCGTCTCAGACGGCGGACGCAGGCTATCGGTGTTCTCTCCTCCGCCCGAACGCCGGCGGGGCGCCGGATCGCGACGATGACTCCTCCCTGTCGCTCGCGATCGACGCCTCCCGGCGTTCGGTCTTTCCGCGCGTCGGCGCCGCCGGCTTGACCGGATTCCCGTCCGGACCCACGCTACCGGCATGACCCGACGGCTCCTGCTCGGCGTCGGTGCCGTCGCGCTGGCCGTCACGATCGCCCTTGGCTATGCCCTCGGTTCGACGGTCGTCCCGCCCTCGCGCGACGCCTCGGTCATCCCGAGCGGTGCCGTCACCTCGAACCCGACGGCGCGCCCCATCCCGGGCCACGAGGTCTTCGGGTTCGTGCCGTACTGGGAGATGGTCAGCGGGATCGCCGACGACGTCGCCAGGACGGACCTCACGACGCTCGCCCTCTTCTCGGTCACGCACACCAAGGCCGGCGCGATCGACACCGGGCAGACCGGCTACAAGCGCATCACCGGCGACATCGGGACCCGATTGATCCGCGAGGCGCACGACCGTGGCGTGACGGTCCAGCTCGTCTACACGAGCTTCGGGAACGCCCGCAACCAGACCTTCTTCACCTCGCCGACGGTCCAGGACGCGACGATCACGGCGCTCGTCGCCCTCGCCGCGCGGATCGGGGTCGACGGTATCGACGTCGATGTCGAACAGCTCGGCGATGACCTCGTCCCGGCCTACGGCGTCTTCGTCGGTCGCCTGCGCGATGCGCTTCGGACAGCGATCCCGGACGGACGGGTCTCGGCCGCGACCGCATCGGGCCTGACCGGCGCCGCGATGGCCCTCGCGGCGTCCAACGCGGGCGCGGATCGGATCTTCCTGATGGGCTACGACTACCACTACGGGGGTTCCGATGTCGGCGCGTCGGCGCCGCTGGCCCGGCGCGATGGTGCCCCGCAGGACCTCGGCTGGTCGCTCGACCTGTACGCCTCGGTCGGCGTGCCCGTCCAGAAGACGATCCTGGGATTGCCGCTGTACGGGATGCGCTGGCGGGTCGCCGGCCCGGAGCTGGGCGCCCCGCGCCTCGGCGATGGAGCCATCTGGGTCCCCGCCGACAACCCGAACTTCCTCGCCGACCCGCCGAGCCCGCCCCAGTTCGACCCGCTCGAGGTCGTCGAGTTCTACGCCGTCGCGCCGACGGTCAGCCCCGTGCCGGGCGATTCGCGAGCGACCGCCGGCTGGCAGGCGATCTATGTCGACTCACCGGAGACCCTGGCGCCCAAGCTCGCGCTGGCCGACGACCGCGGCCTCGCCGGTGCCGGCTTCTGGGCGATCGGCTATGTCCGCGGCCTGGCCGGCTACAAGGAGCTCATCAACCGGTTCGGCGCCGGCCAGCTGCACTAGGGCCTCGCTCGGCCCTCCAGGAGGCTTATTCCCCGCCGTTCGCATCCCCGGAGGCTAGCGGTTCGATGCGGCCCGCGGACGGGATCCCCGCTCACACCGGCACCGCGGGGCGGTACAGTAGATCGGGCGCGCATCAAGACTCCGTTCGGGGTCCCACCTCGACGGGCACCACCGCGGAGAGACGGGTCACATGCTGCGCGGATCGTGACCGGATCGCCCATGGAAACGGGGTCGCAACTCGTCGTCATCGGCTCGTCGGCGGGCGGGATCGAGGCGCTCTCGCGGGTGGTCGCCAGCCTGCCGGCCGACTTTTCCGCACCGATCGTCATCGCCCAGCACCTCGATCCCCGGCGGCCGAGCCACCTGGCCGAGATCCTGGGCCGGCATTCGCCACTGCCCATCCGGGTCGTCGATGAGACGTCGGCCATCGAGGACGGCTTCGTCTACGTGGTCCCCTCGAACCGCGTCATCGAGGTCGTCGACGGCGCGCTGCGGGTCCGGCGCGGCAAACCCGGCGTGATCGCCCCCTCGATCGACCTCCTGCTCACGACGGCAGCCAGATCGTTCGGCGAGCGGCTGATCGCGGTGATCCTGACCGGCACGGGTTCGGACGGATCGGCCGGAGCGTGGCAGGTGAAGCGGGCCGGCGGCACGGTCGTCATCGAGAACCCCGAGACCGCGATGTTCCCCTCGATGCCCGGCTCCATCTCGCCTTCGCTGGTCGACGCCAGGGCCGACCTCGATTCGATCGGCGACGTCCTGGTCGGTCTCTTGCGGGTCGTTGCGGTCACGCCCACGGGGCAGGCTGATGATGCCTTCGGGCTGCTGCTCGAACGGATTCGGGAGCGGAGCGGCATCGACTTCAGCGCCTACAAATCGGCGACCATCGCCCGCCGGCTCGCCGGCCGGATGAGCGCCACGGACAGCGGGTCGATCGAGGAGTACGCGGCCCTGACCGAGCGCGACTCGGCCGAGTACGACCGACTGGTCGGGAGCCTGCTGATCAAGGTCACCGAATTCTTCCGCGACCCGAAGCTCTGGGACCACCTGCGGGATCAGGTGTTGCCGGGCCTCATCGATGAGGCCCGGCGCGAGGGGCGCGAGTTGCGCGTCTGGTCGGCAGGGTGCTCGTCGGGCGAGGAGGCGTATTCGCTGGCGATGGTGATCGCCGAGGCGATGCGCGACGAGCCCAGGCCGGTGGAGGTCAGGATCTTCGCGACCGACATCGACGGGCCCGCGATCGCCTTCGCGCGACGCGGCATCTATCCACCGGGCGCCCTCGCCAACGTCCCGGACGCGCTGCGGAATCGTTATTTCGTCGGTTCGGGGTCGAGTTACCTGGTGCTCAAACGGCTCCGCTCGCAGGTTATCTTCGGTGAGCACGACCTGAGCACGCGCGTGCCCTTCCCGCGGGTCGATCTGCTGCTCTGTCGCAATGTCCTCATCTACTTCACGGCCCCGCTCCAACGGGTCACCCTGGAGACCTTCGCGCTCTCGTTGCGCCCGGAGGGCCGCCTGGTCCTGGGGCCGTCCGAAACGGTCGCCACCCTCCCGGAGTCGTATGCTGAGGAACACGCGCGGCTCCGGATCTACCGACGGCTGCCCGGACATCAAGCGGTCCCGCACGCGTGGCCGAAGGTGGTCCCGACGCCCCGAGATCTCGGCATCCCACTCGATCGAGCGATGGACGCGACGCGGCGTGACGAGCGATCCGTCCCGGATCCCGCGGCACCCGCCGAGGCGATCCTTCTGGGTCTCGGTGTCGGCGTCGTCGTCGTCGACGCGCACTACGACATCGTGCGCATCAATACGGCCGCGCGACACATGCTCGGGATCCATGGCACGGCGTTCGACCAGGACTTCGTCCACCTGGCCGAGTCGCTGCCATCGACGGCCCTGAGGAACGCCATCGACGCCGCCGTCAAGCGGAAGTCGACATCGGCGACCTACGAAGTCGAATCGGCCGATGTCGCCGCGGACGCGAAGCGCCACATCGACGTCTCGGTTCGGCCGTACCGGATCGACAAGGCGGTCGATGGCGCCGTGATCGAGCTGACCGATGTCACGGGCCTGGAGCGGGAGCGCCTCGGCCACGCCCGGACGCGCCAGCGACTCGAGAAGGCGGCGAGCGTCAACGATCGACTCTCGCGCGCCAATGACGAGTTGACGGCCCTGATCGCCGACCTGCGGATCTCGAACAAGGCGATGCTCCGCTCGAGCGAGGACGCGCAGGCAGGTCGGGAGGAGGTCGAGACCCTCAACGAGGAGTTCCAGGCGACCAACGAGGAGCTCGAGACGCTCAACGAGGAGCTGACCGCCACGGTCGAGGAATTGCGCATCGCGAACGAGGACCTCGGCGCGCGGACCGAGGAATTGCGCCTCCAGGCGGTCGCCATGGAGGAGCAGAAGCGCGAGATCGAGGAGGACCACGACCGCCTGGGCTCGATCCTCGCCAGCATCGGCGACGCGGTCGTCGCCGTCGACCACGAGGGCCGGAACGTCGCGACCAACGTCGTATACGACAAGCTTTTCGGCAAGCCGGCCACAGACATCCAGCTCGAGGACGTCGCCGGACTCCCGTTTCGTCCGGAGGATCGACCCGAGCGCCGCGCCGGCCGCGGCGAGCGATTCCGGGTCGAGTTCGCGGTCAGCGATCCCGAGGGGAAACGCCGCTGGTTCGAGGCCGTCGCGGAGCCGCTCACCGCCGAGGACCGGATGTGGGGCGGCGTGATCTCCATCCGCGACGTCTCGGAGCGGACGATGCGCCTCAGCCTCGAACGCCTGATGGCGGCGTCCGGGCACGAGCTGAGGACGCCGACGGCGGCCATCCACAACTATCTCCAGCTCGTCGATCGCCGCCTCGCGAGCGGCCAACCCGACGAGGCCGCGAAGTACAACGCCCGGGCGATGCTCCAGGCAAAGCGCCTCGACGAGCTCGTCGAGCGGCTCTTCGACGTCAGCCGCATCCAGAGCGGCCGCCTGGAGATCGTCACCGAGCCGATCGACCTGGTCGACGTCGTCCGGGACGCGACCGATGTCTCGGCGGCCCTGCCCGACGCGCCCACGGTCGAGTTTTCGGCGAAGCCCGCCAGCCTGATCGTCCACGGCGATGCCGGGCGCCTCGCGCAGGTCTTCCTGAACCTTCTCGCGAATGCCATCGAACACGCGGGCGGCTCCGGCGCCATCGAGGTCACGGTCGGCCGCTCGGGCGCCTTCGCCCAGGTCCAGGTGCGCGACCACGGTCGGGGCATCGCGCCCGAGGACCTGTCGATCCTGTTCGAGGCCTATTCTCGCGTCGGTGGCCGCCAGCGGAACCGCGGTCTCGGGCTGGGGCTCTTCGTCGCTCGCGAGATCGTGATGGCGCACGAGGGCACGATCAGCGCGACCTCGACGGTCGGGGAGGGGACCACGTTCACGGTCCGCCTCCCCGCCGTGACCACGAAGCCCCTCGCGCGCACGACGAAGGCACGATCCTCGGAGGCGCGATCCGCATGATCCGGCTCGCGATCGTCGAAGACCACCCCGCGCTCGCCGACGGCCTCGCCACCCTGATCCGCGGTTCGGCCGATGTCGATGTCGTCGGGACGGCCCCGGACCTGGCCGCGGCATCGCAGCTCATCGAACGGGAGGCGCCCGATGTCGTCCTGTGCGACATCTCTCTCGCCCACGATGACGACGGCTTCGACCTCGTCCGTCGCTTCGCGCCGCACCCGGCCTTCATCATGCTGACGGTCGCCTCGTATCCCAGCTATCACGCCCGCGCCGTCGACCTGGGCGCGAGGGGCTACCTGTCCAAGATGGCCACGGTCGAACAGATCCTCGATGCGATCCGGGCGGTCGCCGCGGGTGGCACGGCGTACCCGATCGACACCCGGCGATCGGCGAAGGAGGCGCTCCGCCTGCCGACCGTCCGCGAGCTGGAGATCATCGGGCTCGTGGCCGAAGGTCTGGCCAACGTCGAGATCGCCGAGCGCCTGTCACTGCGGGTCAAGACCGTCGAGAGCCAGCTCCGCCGGCTCTTCGATCGCTACGACGTGACGAGCCGGACGGCGCTCGCCCGGCTGGCCCTCCGCCAGGGCTGGATCGACGAGATCTGATCGTTCGCGGAAACGCGGGTTTTCATCCTCGCGACCCGCCACGCGCTTGCCGTACGTTCGGGCTGCGAAATCGGTAGGGTCGACCATCACCCCGCCCCTCCGGGAAATGTGTCCTCTTCGGTCTCGCAACCCCTCGCCACCGGACGATCAAGATCGGATGGCGAGGGGTTCACCTTGTCCGGTCAGGCGGTAGCTCCGGCCGTCCCGGGCTCGCCCGGTTCGACCGGCTCGTCGGGCTCGCCCTCGATGGTGACCCGTGGGATCCAGTCCAGGAAGCGGGGCATCCACCAGTTCCAGTCGCCGAGTAGGGTCATCGTGGCCGGCAGCAGGACGCACCGGATCACCGTCGCATCGATGAACACGGCGACGGCCAGCCCGAGCCCGAGCTCCTGGATGAAGACGAACTTGAGGCTCACGAAGACCGCGAAGACCACGACCATGATCGACGCCGCGCTGGTGATCGTCCCCGAGGTCACCGAGATCCCCTTGGCGACGGCCGGCCGCGACGCCAGGCCGCGGTCCCGTGCCTCCTTGATCCGGGTCAGGATGAACAGGTGGTAGTCCATCGACAGCCCGAACAGGATGGTGAAGATGAAGATCGGGACCCAGCTCTCGATCACGCCGCCCGAGGTGATGCCCAGCGGCGCCGCCAGGAAGCCGTCCTGGAAGACGAGGACCAGGATGCCGTAGGCTGCGCCGGCCGAGAGCAGGTTGAGCAGGATGGCCTTGATCGGGATCACGATCGAATGGAAGGCGATGAGCATCAGGAGGAACGAGAGTCCGAGCACGAACACGAAGATCAGCGGCGTCCCGTCGGCGTAGACCTTGGTGACGTCGACCGAGAACGCCGCGTCGCCGGTCACGTAGGTCCGGACATCGGGCAGGCCGGCGAAGACCGCCGGGGTGAGCTGGGTCCGGGCCTGGCGGACGAGCTGACGGTTGGCCTCATCGTTCTGGCCGCCGGCCATCGTGAACGTGACCATCGCGACCTTGCCGTCCCGCGACGGCGTGACGTCCACCGGCTGGCTCAGCCCGGGGAGCTTGAGGCCCTCGGTCTTGAGCGTGGCGATCGCGGCCTGCGTGGCGGGCTTGTCGGCGTCGGTGACGACGACCGCCAGCTGCAGCTCGAGCCCCTGCGGCCATTTCTCGTTGAGGAGCTTGATCCCGGCAACCCCGTCGATCGAGTCGGGGAAGCCGGTGATGTCGGTGATCCCCGTCCGTAGCTGGAGGACGGGGACGGCGAGGGCAAGCAGGAGTGCCGCAGACGCGACGGTCATCACGATCGGTCGGGCCATCACCGCGTTGACGAGCGCCGCCCAGAAGCCGCTGCCCTCGGGTCGCGTCGCGCGCCGATCGAGCCAGGCGCGCGCCGAACGGCCCCACGCGCTGATCGGGCCGAGGGGCAACGCCGCGGCCAGCCGCGGCAGCCACGTCGATGGGCGGCCGGCGTTGACCCGATCGCCCACGATGGACAGGACCGCCGGCAGGAAGGTCAGGCTGCCGATGACCGACACGAGGACGACCGAGATCGTGCCGATCGCCATCGACGTGAAGAGCGAGACGCCCAGGGTGATGAGCCCGGCCAGCGAGATCATCACCGCCAGCCCCGAGAAGAAGACGGCCCGTCCGGCCGTGCTGCTCGAGACCTCGATCGCTTTCGCCCGAGGTCGACCGGCCCGCCGTTCGACCCGGAAGCGGGTGATCATGAACAGCGAGTAGTCGACCGCGACGGCAAGACCGATGAGCACGATCAGCTGGGTGGCGTTGGGACTGACCGCGCCCGCGATCTGGCTGTAGATCCCGAGGATGCCGAAGGCGGCCAGCAGCGAGGTGATGGCCAGCACGAGCGGGACGACGGACGCGACGATCGCCCCGAACGCGACGAGCAGGATGATGAACGTCAGCGGGATGGTCAGCTTGAGGCTGTCATCGAGCCCCGTATTGATGAGCGCGTTGATGTCGTCGTTGATGAACGTGCTGCTGATGGTGTGGATCCGGAGATCGGGATGGGCCGCCTTCGCCGCGTCGACGATCGGGTGGACCGGGGCGATGAGCGGCGTCACCCGCTCCTTGTCGCCGTTGATCCGACCGACGATCCGGACGGTCGAACCGTCGGCCGATACCAGGCCCGCCTCCGGCGGCACCCCGAAGGGATCAGTCAGCTGGTCGAAGGTCGGCGTCTGGCTATCGGCCAGCGGGGCGCTGGCCGACTTGAGCCTGGCGGCCAGATCGCTGACCGTCGCCCTGAAAGCCGGGTCGGCGGTCGCGCCCGGGGCCCCGCCGATGAGGACCAGGACCTGCTCGAACGGATCGTTCGCGCCCCCGGCGTTGAAGACGTCGTTCGCCTCGCTCGCCTCGAGCTTGCGCTCGTTCGGGTTGGCATTCGCATCGGCCGCGTTGATCCCGCCGATCGCGAGGCTGAACGCGAAGACCCCGATCGTGGCGACGAACCACAGGCCCACGACCGGCCAGCGATGGCGGGCGCTCCACATCGCGACGCGGACGGTGGCGGGCTCTCCACCGGGTGCGTGGCTGGATGGGTTCGTCGACATCGGATCGGGACTCCCTCGAGGGTCGGTGTGCCGGGATGACCGTGGCCGGGTGATGCGGCGAGCCGCCCGCAGTCTACGAGGTCGGCGCCCGAACGACGATCTCGCCCTCGACGCCGGCGGCGAACGCGAGGAGGCGCGCCCCTTCCTCCTCCAGGACCGTACGTTCGGCCGGGTCGACCGGTTCGAATGGCCCGACGAGGTGGATCGTCGCCCGTATCAGCGAGGTTCGAACGGCCCGCCGCTCGACGATCGCGTTCGAGAGATCGGCGGGATCGAAATCGACCAGCCGTGACC
>DAIOXD010000045.1:0-10736 GCA_036758145.1 Candidatus Limnocylindrales bacterium | reverse complement strand
CGGGTCCGAGTCCCCGAGCGACGCTCCGGTGGCGAGGAGCTCAGGGGAGGACTGGAGCCCCGCCCCAATTCAGGGATCTGACCGCAGCCTCGTCCTGGGCAAGAAGACTAGCCGGGATCGATCCATAGAACAGCGGCGCCGCGTCGTTCTGGCCGTCATGGATCGCCCACCACAGGAAGTCCACCAACGCGGCGGCGCGGTCCTGACTCGTGAGGACCTTCGACAGATCCTTGTAGACGATGATCCAGGTCGTCCCGGTGATCGGGTAGCCCTGCGCCGAATCCGTGTTCGCGAGGTCGAAGCGCAGATCGCCTGGATATGACGAGAGATCGGCCGCCGCCTTGACCGAGTCGAGGGACGGGACGACGAAGTTCCCGGACTTGTTCTGGAGCGTGGCGAACGGGATGTCGTTCTTGAGCGCGTAGGCAAGCTCGATGTAACCCACCCCGCCGTCGGTCTGGTTGATGCTCTGGGTCACGCCCTCGTTGCCCGAGGCGCCAAGGCCCGTTGGCCACTCGACCTCCTTGCCCGCCGACTTGCTCTTGTCGCCCCCGCCCACCGTCGTTACCCAATCTTGACTGACCGCGGTGAGGTACGTCGTAAAGATGCTGGTCGTCCCAGATCCGTCGGACCGATGGACCACGCTGATGTCCGTCGACGGCAGGTTGATGCCGGCGTTCTGTGCGGCGATCACTGGATCGTCCCATTTCGTGATCTTTCCGAGGAAGATCGCGGCGACGATGTCCGGAGTCATCTTGATCGGAGCCGAGAGGCCCTTCAGGTTGTAGGCGACGACGACAGCCCCGAACGTTGCCGGGATCTCGACGGGCTCACCTTTGGCGGCTGCCGCCTGGATCTCGGAATCCTTGAGGAACGCGTCCGAGGCGCCGAAATCGACCGTGTTGGCCGCCCATTGCTTGATCCCGCCGCCCGAGCCGATGGACTGGTAATTCAGCTTCACGCCGCACCTGGTGTTGTAGTCCTCGCCCATCTTGGAGAGGAGCGGGAAGATGAACGTCGAGCCGGCGCCGTTGAGTTGGCCGTCGCCCTTCGAGCACCGATAGGTGACGGTCGTCGCCGGTGTGCTGCCCTGTGGCACGCTCGATGCGGTGGTCGGAGCGGCGCTCGCCGGCGCGCTCGTCGTCGCCGGTTGGCTCGGGGCAGTCGATCCGCCGCCGCCGGAGCAGGCGGCCAATGCGATCGACGCCAGCAGGACGAGCGTACCGAGACGCCTGGGGGTGGTCGTCACTCGATGATCCTCCTCGTGGCCGCGTCCCGATGCGGCGGGTCAGGGAGATGAGATCCATTGTCTTGACCAGAGGACCATCGATGTCGGGCGTGAACGCCCGATGCGTCGCCGGTTATCGCTGTGTTAACGCGTCAGATTCGTCGCCTTCCGCGCTCGTGCCGGCGATCTCGCCCGACCGCAGCGTTCGGATCAGGCGCTGCTTCGTCGCGTCGTTGAGCGTGGTCGCGTCGATGCGGCGAGCGACTCGACCGACCTCGTAGCGCCGATGGACCAGGAAGACGTCGCCGTCGTCCCAGATCGCATAGGTGGCGAACGGCGCGCCGGCTCGCGGCTGACCCGCACTGCCCGGATTGAGGACCGTCAATGACCCGACTTGCCGCAGGAGCGGTCGATGGGTATGACCGAGAAGGAGCCAGTTGGCGTCGACACTCTCGACCTCGGCTCGCCATGTGGCCTCGGTCGTCTCGGGCGGCAGGTACCGGTACAGCGGGTCGGACGGCGCTGCATGGAAGGCGGCGAATCGCGCGCCGCCGAACGAGAAGGTGAGCGACGTCGGCAGAGCCCGCAGGAAGGCTCGGTCCGCTTCGTCAAGCGCATCTCGCGTCCACGCCGCGCTCTCCTCGGCCAGATCGGCCCAGGCCGAGCCGGCCCCTGTCGGCCCCCCGGTCGCGACCGCATGGTCGTGGTTGCCTTGCACGGCGAACGTTGCGCGGTCGCGTACCCAGGCCACGACTTCGCTCGGATCCGGCCCATAGTCGACGAGGTCCCCAAGCACAACGACAGCATCGACCGTGTCGCTGATGGCGTCGAGCGCCTCACGGTTGGCGTGGAGGTCGCCGATGACCAGGAGTTTCATCAGGTTCTCCTCGGGGATCGCCCGCGACCATCCGCCGCTTGGACTGTCAAGACACGTTCGCGATGGCTCGCCTCGCGAGGCGGACGAACGCCACGCCGCGATCGGCCAGGGGTGCCGGGTACGACATCTCGATGCCGGGCTCCATCGAGATCCGACCGACGAGCGGCGACAGCGTGAGTCCGATGGCCACGATGCGGTCGAGGGTCAGGACGTGTCGCTCAGGCTGGATGAGCTCCACGCGCGCCGGACGGAGGACGAGCGCGGCCGGCCTGGACTGTCCGGAGCGCCGGGGGCTGAAGAGGAAGGCCATCACCTCGCCTTCCCCCGCAGCGGACGCATGGATGGTGCGGGCTTCCGCCTCCTGCCCGTAGCGGGCCGCCCCTTCTGCGTCGAACGGAATGACGTCCAGTGGATATCGGCGTCGCGGCAGGTACCCCGCCGCCGCTGGGACGAACCGACCGAGAAGGTCACGCATCACCCCGACCTCAGCGCGGAGCTCCGCGGGGAGGGTATAGGTTCGGATGCCGCTCGATGTGGCGACCGTCAGCTCGACCGTCCGGCCCCGTTCGGCACACCGTGCCTCGAGGAGACGCTCCAGGGGGATGAGCTCGACATCGACGCCCCAGTCGGACAGGTGGCGATCCGGGCGTGCATGGTCGACGATCCACAGGAGCTGGCGATCGGTGAGCGCGAGCAAGGCCGCTCGGGGATCGATCCGACTGCGCACCCGCTCGAACACGCCGAGGTCGCCCGCCACGGGCCGCTCGAGCCAGTAGAGCAGTCGCTCCCCGTCGTCGAGGAGGCCCTCCAGACCGCGCAGGAAGCGCGCCGGCAGCTTCGCGAGGCCGTACTCCGCCGCCGAGTGCGGCGTGTCGAACCGCGCGACCTCCGGCCGGATCACACCGACCGCCTGCCACGCCCGACCACCGACGATCCGCGCCTGACTCCGGCGCTCGCGATACCGCTGGCGAGCGCGGAGGACGACCCTTGCTGCCGCCTCGGGCTCCAGCCATGCCGCTTCGCTGGCGAGGGCTGCGGCGGCCCGGACCAGTGCGGGGACCGGCAGCGGCATCCCCGGCAAACGTCCGACGAGTGTCGTGCCGAGATTCGATCGCAACCCGCCGATCAGTTCGACTTCGAGCCGAGCGCCGGTGAAGGTCGACACTGGCAAGGCGGCGAGGACCGGCAGCGCCCGACCCTGGCCATCGTCCGAATCCACGAGCGCCGCGCGATCGAAGCCAAGCCAGCCACTCCCCGAGCGCGCGCGCCGACCGATGAGACCACCGTGGGCGTCGTGCTCGAACTCCACGCCCGGCCCGAGCGGCCGTTCGACCTCGACGAGGATCGGGTGGACTCCGCTCACGTCTCGCCTGGACGCCGGGCGGCGCCGTGAGGTCGCCTGGCCTCGCGCCAGCGTCGGATCGCCCGGCGGGTCTCGGCTGGGGTGAGCTCCGAGCCCGCGTACCGCTCGAGTTCGAAATCGGCCGCGAGCAGGTCCAGCGAGAAAGAGCCTCGCCCGGCCTCGCGAAGACGTCGAGCGTGCCCTGGCGCTGATTCGGCGGGCGATCGCTTGAGGCGTTCGTCGCCGTCCAGAACCCGCAGCACCGCGAGGTACGCGCCGCTCGCCGAGCGCGGCGTCGATGTCCGCCGCAGGCCGAGGCGAGGCAGGCGCGGCATCGGGAGACGGATCGTGATCGCCGGCAGGTTGATCTTGCGCTCTTCCTTTGGTGGCTTCTCGACCGCCTCGGTCGTGGCCACGCCCACCCGACGCGCGAGGAAGATCCCACCGAGCACGAGCCCGAACGCGATCGCCAGCGAGACGATGAGGCCGGCAACGCTCGGCGAACCCTCGAATCCAGGGCCCGTCAGCGAACCAGTCGGCGCGGGCTGGATCGGGGCGGTCCCGGCAGTCGAGCCCGCGACCGACCGGAGAACGGCGTCGGCGAGAATCGCGAAGGACCCGAGAGGGCCGAGCAATCCGGCGATGATCGCCGAGACCGACGATCCGAGCAGGAAGGCGATCGGCGTCCCGATGACGACGATCGACCCGACCACCCCGACGAGGAGCGCGAGCCACGTTCGATTCGTCCGCCAGTCGAGACCGACCGAACGACCGAGCGTGTCGAGCCTGGTCACGCCGACGGCGACGAGGCAGGCCGCGACGAACAGGAGCGTCGCCGGCAAGGCGAGCGCGACGAACACGGGTCTCAGATCGGTCGAGGCACCGATGAGCCACGGCAGCGCCAGCCCGGGCACCGCCCACGCCAGGAGGGAGCCCGTGACCTCGTCGTCATTGCGGGCATCGCGATGTCGCGTTCCGCGCCACGCGGCGAGAGCCGACAGCAAGCCGCCGACCGTGCCACCGGAGGCCACGCCAAGCGCACCACGACCGAGCAGGTCGGCGGTCGTCGGGTCCGACAGCGATCCGAGCAGACCGAAGAGGACGACAACGGCGAGCCTCGCCGGCCCCGACGCGCGTCCACGGATCGATCGTGCCGTTGCGATCCCGGCCATCGCCGCGACGATGAACATCCAGAGGCCGATGGCGGGCGCCTCTCGACGGAACGACGCGATCGCGGCGTAAACGACCGTTACCCACGCCCCTTCCGCGGCCGCCGCGGCAGCGACGGGCAACAGCCCGAGCGCGCGATAGCCGAGGTCAGCCGGCGAGGGTGAGCGCATCGCTCGTACGCCAGTCGGGGTCGAGTCTGCCCACGATCGCATCGATCCCGGCACGTCGGGCGATGGCGGCATGCGTGGGCGCCCGCGGCCCGAGGGCGAGATAGCGGACCTCGAAGCCGGACGATCGAAGTCGACGCAAGGCGGGAACGAAGCTCAGCGGATCGCGACTGCCGAGGCCGAACACGAGTGTTCCGAGCGACAGCCGAGCCGGGAGCCCCGCGAGCAGACCGCTGTATGGCACCGAGGCGACCGAGGTCGTCCTGCCCAGCAGATCCGCGATCCGCGGGAGCTGGTCGCGACCGGCGCGCGGTGGCACGAAGCCCGTCGGCGTGGGTGCGTAGGTCCAGCCGTTGACCGCGATCCCGCACGCCGCTCCATCGGCGAGCAGCCGGCGCGCGATCGATGCCGCGGCGACCGCCAGGGATTCCACGACGTCGTCGTCGTAGGCGAGGACCCAGACGGGTCCTTCAACGGTCTGGATGTCCAGGGCGATGAGGACCTGGCGGACCGTCGATGGTTCGAATCGCTTGCTGACGGGGCGGCCGAGTCGGGCCGTCGCACGCTCATGGACTCGTCGGCGAGGATCCCCCTGCTGGAACGGCCGGACGCCGGCGTAGAGGGCCGGATCTTCCGTCAGTCCGGTCCGCGCGCGCCTGGACCCGAGTGGCACGATCGCCCCGCGCGCGCTCACGACGGGAACGGTCCTCGGTCGAACGATGAAGGCGGCACGCCGGGTCTCCTCGTGCGACGCGACGTCCGTGCCGAACAGGTCGGCGACCGACAGGCGGACCGTGTCGAAGGCGAACCAGCCTCGATGTACGGCCTCCAGGTGGACGTGTCGTCGCACCTCTTCGAAGGGGGCAAGCGTCCAGACGTTGCGCAGGATGCCGTATCCGGGCCGTTCGCTCGGGACGAGCGGTCGCTCGCGGATCACCAGCTCATCGCTCGCGAAGTCGTCGGCCTCGAGCCAGGCGAGGGGGAGGGCCTTGTCGTTGCGGATGGTGATCGCCAGGTCGACGCTGTCGCCCCACACGGCCCGGTCGTGCGCGAACTGGCGCTCGTACCGGACGTGCTCGAGTCCATGCCGGCCCCACAGGGTCGACAGCCACGAGGTCGCGAACGTGAGCGCACCGAGCAGCACGAGTCCGGGCGCACCGGCCACACCTCCGGTCGCGACGAGGGCGACCGAGACGGCGGTGGCGGGCTTCACGACGCCTCGGACATCGGGACGGGGACCGAATGGAGGAGATCCGCGACGACCCGCACCGCGGTCGCCCCGCGCAGCTCCCGGTCGACGTCGAGCAGGAGGCGATGAGCGAGGACCGCCGGAGCGACCGCGCTGACGTCGTCGGGCCGCACGAACGCGCGACCCTCGAGCAGGGCGGAGGCCTGCGCGGTTCGATACAGCGCGACGCTCGCCCGCGGGCTCGCTCCCAGGCGCAGGTCCGGGTGTTCGCGCGAGGCTCGGACGATGGCCACGAGGTAGCGGGCGACGTCGTCGCTCACCCGGACCCGGCTCGCCGCGTCGCGCAACCCGAGCAGGCCGGCCTGGTCGAACACCGTCGGGACCGCGTCGATCGGGGCGGCGCCATCCCGATACAGGCCGGCGATCCTGAGCTCCCCATCCTCCGTGGGATAGCCGACCGAGATCCTGACGAGGAATCGATCGAGCTGTGCCTCGGGAAGGGAGAACGTGCCCTCGAGCTCGATCGGATTCTCGGTCGCCAGGAGCAGGAATGGATCGGACAGTCGATGGGTGACGCCATCGACCGAGACCTGCTTCTCCTGCATCGCCTCCAGCAGCGCCGACTGGGTCCGCGGTGTCGCCCGATTGATCTCATCGACGAGGAGCACGCTCGCAAAGACCGGGCCGGGGACAAATCGGAACGCCCCGTCCTCGTAGATGCTGCTGCCGGTCACGTCGCCGGGCAGCAGGTCCGGCGTGCCCTGGACTCGCCCGAAGGTCAGGCCCAGGGCGTGGGCGAACGCTCGGGCGAGGGTCGTCTTGCCCGTCCCGGGCACGTCTTCGATCAGGGCATGCCCGTCGGCGAGCATCGCGATCGCGAGCAACCGGAGCGCGTCGTCGCCGCCGACGACGGCCCGCCCGACGGCATCGCGGAGTCGCCTCCAGAACCGCTCCGCATCGAGCGATCGGACCTCGTAGCCCGGGTCGCTCATCGTGCCCTGCCGCCTGCGGCAAGCCGGGTCGACCTCGGCGTCGTCATCGATCGAGCTTCTCGGCGAATGCAAACGCCTGCTCGGCGATCTCGCGGTCACCGGCGTGACTCAGGGTCATTCGGGCGCCTGCGCCGTCGAGCAGGATGGCCTCGCTGAAGATGGGTTCGAGCGTCAGCGAGCCGCCGATCTGCTCAGCCAGGAACCAATAGACCCGCTTGCGGTTCTCCTGGCTATGGCCGAACCCGTAGCGCGTGGATCCCATCGGTCCGAGGATCCGGATCTCGAAGCCGGTCTCTTCGCGA
This sequence comes from Candidatus Limnocylindrales bacterium, assembly GCA_036758145.1. GTDB lineage: Bacteria > Chloroflexota > Limnocylindria > Limnocylindrales > CSP1-4 > SPCO01. The sequence continues at coordinate 3,469 of DAIOXD010000045.1, read as the reverse complement.
ACTTCGCGGACGGCCGCGTCCTCTGGGCGTTCTCCCTGCTCGAGATGCCCCTTGGGAAAGATCCACTCGTCCGTGGCCGTTCGACGCAGGACCAGGCAGCGGCCATCAACGAGCACCACCGCGCCGGCCGACTCGTGGAAGATCGTGGCGGGACGGGGCCGATGCTCCGGTCGATCCCCGGTCATGCTCGGACTCGACGTGCCCAGGCCACGGGCTCAATCATCTTCATCGTCCTCAGAAACGGTGGCGATCTCTCGCAACACATCCCCTGTCGCGCGGAGCAGGTCGGCCCGGTCGACGACCCCGAGCAGCTCGCCCGCCGGACCGACGACGCAGAGGATCTTCCGTCGGCTTTCGGTCATGACCCGCGAAGCCTCGGCGATCGTCGCGTCCGGACCGATCGTGAGTGCGGGTCGAGTCAAGAGTTCGCCGGCGGTGACACCGATGCCTACGGGTCGGCCAGCGGTTCGCATCAACGCACCGAGCACGCCGCTCGCAGGGTCGACGGACCGGATCACGTCCGCATCGGTGACTACGCCAAGGACACGGTGGTCGGCGTCGAGGATCACCGCCCGGTTCAGGCGCGTCGAGACGACAGCATCGAGGAGCGTTGCCAGATCCGCGTCCGCCTGGACGGTCGGAGCGTCCCGTCGCATGACCTCGCCGACCGTCTGGGCGCCTGGGAGCGCGGCGTTGGCCTCAGCGTCGAGCGGGAATGTCTCGCCGACCGCTCGTAGCACGTCCGAACGCGCCAGGATGCCGACCAGACGGCCGTCGTGGTCGCACACCGGCAGACGCTTGATCTTTCGCTCCGCCATCACGTGGGTCGCGGTCGCGAGCGTGTCCGTATCGGCGATCGTCGCCACCTCCTCGGTCATGATGTCCCGGACGATCCGATCGCGATCGAGTCGATCGACGACCGCTCGGCGTGCGTCGTCATCCATCGCACGGAGTAACTCGAGTCGAGCGCCAAGGCCAGCTCGACCGACGAGGTCCCCGTTCGTGACGATGCCTACCACGCGCTCGTCGTCGTCTGTCACTGGGAGGGCTCGGAAATCGCGGTCGATCAGGAGATCGACGGCGCGGCGGACGGTCGCGTCGGCAGTCACCGAGACGACCGGCTTGACCATCACGTCACGGGTTTCGAGATCGAAGCGGAGCTGTTCAAGCCGCCGGCCCCCATAGCCCGCGATCCCGACCTCCTCGACGGTGACGATCCCGGAGCCCGCCAGATCCGTCAGGCCGGGCAGCAGGCGTTCGACGCGACCAGGTGCATCGATCCAGGTCAGGACGATCGGGAGGTCGAGTGACAGCCGCAGGATCGCCGCCGTATGGATCTTGCTCTGGGCTCCGAATCCTGCGACGCCACGTTCGACGGTGGCGCCGGCCGCCCCCTCCTTTCGGAGGTATTCGAGGATCGCCTGATACCGCGGGGTATGGCCGACGTGGTCGGTCTCCCCGAAGAAGACCTGGACGCGGACCCCGCGACTGTACGGTCGCATGGCAAGTTCCTCCCTCAGATCGTGCGCGCTACCACCGTGCCGAGATAGACACCGATCAACGCTCCACCCACGCTGGCCACGACGTTCGCGGCGGCGGCGGCCAGACTTCCGGTGGCGACGAGTCCGAGCGTCTCGAAACTGAACGTCGAAAAGGTCGTGTACGAACCGAGGAAACCGATGGCGAAGGTCGGCCGGACCCACCAGGGGGCAAGGACTCGCTCCGTCACGATGGTCAGGATCAGCCCGATCAGGAAGGATCCGGTCACGTTGATGAGCAGCGTGCCATAGGGAAAGCTCGCGCCCAGCCGATCTACGACCCACCCACCCACGAGGTACCGCGCATTGGCCCCGAGGACGGCGCCGACGGAGATGGCGAGATACGTCACGCGGTTTCCACGTCGTCGACGCGCGAACCTGGCTTCGGCAGCCGGAACGGACCGGCGTCGATGCCCTCGGCAGCTTCGATCTCCTCGGCCTCGAGATCGGTCCGGATCCGCGGTTCGAAGAAGGTCGTGGCGATCAGGGTCGGCACTACGGCGGACAGGATGACGGTCGTGACCAGGACCGTGTACGCCGTCTGATCGATATAGCCATTGGTCAGCCCGAACAAGGCGGAGATGGTACCGAACGTCAGCCCGGTCGCCATCAGCAGGGTCGTGTAATTGGCCTCGCGAACGGGCATCCCGAACGCCCGGCTGGTCGGCCAGACTCCGACGACCTTCGCCACGAGTTTGATGACCAGGAAGGTCGCGATGAGTCCCGCGCCGGCGATGACCGCTGGGAGGGAGACGTACAACCCGGCTTTGATGAAATAGAACGGGGTCAGGAGGCTGAAGGCGATCGAGCGCAGCCGGTTGACGACAACGCGATCGCGGATGAACACGCCCGCGACAGCGAGGCCCACGAGATAGGCGGGCAAGACCGCCTCACTGTTCGCACTCGTCGCCAGTCCTCCGAGCAGGAACAGGACGAGAAAGATGAACTTGATCTCCGGCTCAGACACGCGATGGGGCACGTGCACGAGGAGCCACCGCGTCCAGCGGGGCATGAAATACAGCGCCACCGCAGTCGAGGCGATGAACAGGACGAGGAGCGGGTTGAAGTCGGCGAAGAGCACCCCGAGGGCCAGGACGGTCCCCAGATCCGTGACGAAACATGCGGCCAGGATCGTCTTGCCCAGGTCCTGCTCGGCGAGACCGGACTCGATCATGACCGCGTACACGACGGCGACCGACGTCGTTGACAGAGCCACCCCGGCGATCTCGGCAGCCTGGAGATCCCACCCGGCCACGAAGTAGGCGAACACGAACGCGGCCACGAACGGGATCGCGAACGAGATCACACCGATCGTCAACGATGCCTTGGCATGTCGCCGCATCGACTCCGGATCGATCTCGGCGCCGGCCAGGAAGGTCAGCAGACCAGCCCCGAACGTCGCCAGAAAATCGATCCAGGGCGTCGTATGGAAGCCGAGGAAATTGCCGCCGATGACCCCCATCCCGATCTCGAGCAGGGCGACGGCGAGACCAAGGCGAATCGAGATCAAGCTGGCAAGTAACGCCAGCGCCATCCATTCCGCGGCGATCAGGTACGTGTTGTCCACGCCACCCTCCGTCTTGGGGGCAACAAAGAGCCCCGGGTCTGCCGTGCAGTCCAGGGGCCATCAGCCCGAGAGGGCGGTTCAGACGCATGAACGTCTGGGCGGACACCATCGCCTGTCACCGAAGCGTATGTCGGCGCTGTTCCGACGTCAACCGATCCCGCTGCTCTGCCTTACCGACGCACCGGCTGCATCTGGCGCCAAGCGCGGCTGCGCATCATCGGTGGTCGCCGCGTCGTTAGGTCCAGGCCTCATCGGCTGACCGCATCCGCGGTGATCGACGCATCATGAGCCGTGTTGAAGACTCGACGGTAGATGTCCTCGCCATAGCTCGTCGGCAGCGGCTCGCCCTCGACCATTCGGAACG
>DAIOXD010000044.1:0-10991 GCA_036758145.1 Candidatus Limnocylindrales bacterium | reverse complement strand
GATCCGCACCCACAAGCGGCTCGTCGACATCCTCGACCCCTCGTCCAAGACCGTGGACGCCCTGATGCGACTCTCGCTGGCTGCGGGCGTCGACATCGAGATCAAGATGTGATGACGGCCCCCGATATCGGGTTGATCGGCCGCAAGGTCGGCATGACCCAGGTCTTCCAGGACGACGGCACGATGGTGGCCGTCTCGGTCGTCGCGATCGAGCCCAACACCGTGACGCGCCTGCGCACGTCCGAACGCGACGGATACACCGCGGTGCAGGTCGGCACGGACGTCGTCAAGAAGCTGTCCAAGCCCGAGGCGGGCCAGCTCAAGGACCTGCCCAACGTGGCGACCATCCGCGAGTTCCGCGTCGAGAGCGTCGACGACGTGACGGTCGGCCAGACCTTCTCGATCGGCGACATGTTCGAGCCGGGCGACCTGGTCGACGTGTCCGGCGTCTCCAAGGGCAAGGGCTTCGCGGGCCATATCAAGCGCCACAACTTCCATCGCGGGCCAAAGACCCACGGTTCCGACCATCACCGCGCGCCCGGCTCGATCGGGCCGGGGACGACGCCCGGTCGGGTCTACCGCGGGCTCAAGATGGCCGGCCACATGGGCGACGAGCGGGTCACCGTCAAGAAGGTCCGCGTGGTGCGCCTCGACCCCGATCGCAACCTGTTGCTCATCAAGGGAACCCTGCCCGGGGCCCGCGGCGGCCTGATCACCGTGAAGAAGGCCTGACCGATGCCGCAGATCGACGTCTTCGACAGGACCGGGGCGACCGTCGGCAGCGTGGAGCTCAGCGACGAGCTCTTCGCGGCGCCGGTCAATGCCGCCGTCCTCCACCAGGTCGTGACCGCCCAGCTCGCCGGCCGGCGGACCGGGACCAGCGATACCAAGACCCGCGGCGAGGTCCGTGGCGGCGGCAAGAAGCCGTACCGCCAGAAGGGGACCGGCCGCGCTCGCCAGGGTTCGATCAGCGCCCCGCACTACCGTGGCGGCGGGGTCGTCTTCGGGCCGCATCCGCGCTCGTACGAGCAGCGGCTGCCGCGCAAGATGAAGCGGCTGGCCCTGCGCGGGGCGCTGACCGCCAAGTTGGGTGACGAGGCGATCAAGGTCATCGACACGTTCGGGCTCGATGCGATCCGGACCAAGGATCTCGTTGGCGTGCTCAGCGCGCTCGAGGCGACCGGTCGGATCCTCGTCGTCGCGCCGGGACGCGACGAGAAGCTCGAGCTGTCCGCCCGCAACCTGCCCTCGGTCGAGATCATCCTGGCCGACTCGCTCAACGTGGTCGACCTGCTCAACGCCGATCTCGTCCTCATCGAACAGCCATCGCTGGCCCGGATGCAGGAGGTCTACGCATGAGCGTCCTGACCGCTCCCGAGGTCATCCTGCGCCCGGTCATCAGCGAGAAGTCGATCGATGAGTCGGGCCGCGGCAAGTACACCTTCGCCGTCCACGATCGAGCCAACAAGATCCAGATCAAGGCCGCGATCGAGGAGCTCTACAAGAAGGAGAACGTGACCGTCGTCTCGGTCAACGTCCTGACCACGAAGGCCAAGGAGAAGCGTCGCGGCAACCGCCGCGGCCAGACCATCGGCCATACCACGCCGTGGCGCAAGGCCATCGTCACCCTGGCTCCCGGCCAGAAGATCGAGTTCTTCGAGGGGGTCTGACCATGCCGCTTCGCAGTTACAAGGCCACCTCGCCGGGGCTCCGGCAGATGACTCGCTCGACATTCGAGGAGATCACCACCAAGGAGCCGCACAAGCCCCTGCTCGAGGCCCAGATCCGCGGATCCGGACGCAACAACCAGGGCCGAATGACCGTGCGCCATCGCGGTGGCGGCGAGAAGCAGCACTATCGCATCATCGATTTCAAGCGCGACAAGCTCGGCGTGCCGGCGCGACTGGCGACGATCGAGTACGACCCCAACCGCTCCGCCCGGATCGGGCTGCTGCACTACCGCGACGGCGAGAAGCGCTACATGCTCCTGCCGCACGGCCTGAAGGTCGGCGACATCGTGGTGGCCGGCCCCGACGCCGAGGCGCGCGTGGGCAACGCCCTGCCCCTGGCGAACATCCCGCTCGGCACGACCATCCACAACATCGAGCTCGTCCCCGGCAAGGGCGGCCAGATCGTCCGGTCCGCCGGCGTCTCCGCCCAGTTGCTCGCCAAGGAAGGCGAGTGGGCGACCGTCCGGCTGCCGTCGGGCGAGATGCGGCGAGTGCCGATGCGCTGCATGGCCACCGTCGGCCAGGTCAGCAACCTCGACCACGAGAACCAGAACCTCGGCAAGGCCGGTCGCGCCCGGCACCTCGGCCAGCGGCCGGAGGTCCGGGGCGTCGTGATGAATCCACGTGACCATCCGCACGGCGGTGGTGAAGGCAAGTCCCCGACCGGGATGCCGCCCAAGACCCCGTGGGGCAAGCCCGCCATGGGCTATCGCACCCGGCGGTCCAAGACGACCGGACGACTCATCGTCCGATCACGGCATCGCAAGTAGCGGGGAGGTAGGAGTCGATGTCCCGTTCAGTCAAGAAAGGCCCGTTCGTCGAGGCCCGTCTCCTCGGTCGGATCGAGGAGATGAACAAGCGCAACGAGAAGAAGGTCGTGAAGTCATGGTCGCGTTCGTCCGTGATCTTCCCGACGTTCATCGGCCACACCATCGCGGTCTACAACGGCAAGAAGCACATCCCGGTCTACGTGACCGAGAACATGGTCGGTCATCGCCTCGGTGAGTTCAGCCCGACCCGCACCTATCGCGGGCACGGCAAGCACACCGACCGATCGACGGCGTTGAAGTAGGTGCCGACCGTGCGCGTATCCGCCACCGCGAAATATCTCCGGGCCTCGACCCGCAAGACCCGACTCGTCACCGAGGCGATCAAGGGCAAGCCGGTCGAGGAGGCCGTCGCCCTGCTGCGGTTCATGCCGCAGAAGGCGGCCGCTGACGTCGCGCGCGTGCTCAAGAGCGCGACCGCGAACGCCGAGAACAATCACAACCTGGCCGCCGAGGACCTGGTGATCGTCGATGCCGTCGCCAATGAAGGCCCGACGATCAAGCGGTTCCAGCCGCGGGCGCAGGGTCGCGCGTTCCCCATCCACAAGCCCATGACCCACATCACCATCGTCGTCGCGGACCAGGAGGCCTGACATGGGACACAAGGTCCATCCGTACGGCTTCCGCCTCGGTGTCTCGCGCACCTGGACCGCGAAGTGGTATGCCGATAACAAGGAATACACCGCCTCCCTCCAGGAGGACATCAAGATCCGCAAGCTCATCGAGGTGCGGCTGGCCAACGCCAGCGTCAGCGGCGTCGAGATCGAGCGCGGCATCAACCACGTCACCGTGACCATCCACACCGCCAAGCCCGGCATCGTCATCGGCAAGGGCGGCGCGAACGTCGAGGTCCTGCGCCAGCAGATCGGCGCGCTGACGACCCGCAAGGTCAAGCTCGAGATCAAGGAGATCCGCCAGCCCGAGCTGGACGCCTATCTCGTGGCCATGAACATCGCGGGCCAGCTGAGCCGCCGGATCGCCTTCAAGAAGGCGATGAAGCAGTCCATCCAGCGCTCGATGAAGGCCGGCGCGAAGGGCGTCAAGATCGCCGTCGCGGGCCGTCTCGGGGGCTCCGAGATGGGGCGCCGCGAATGGGACAAGGAAGGCCGCATCCCGCTCGGCACGCTGCGCGCCGACATCAGCTACGGCCAGGTCCACGCCCACACGACCTATGGCCGGATCGGCGTCAAGGTCTGGATCTATCGCGGCGACATCAGCCCCGAACGCGCCGCGCGCGACGCGGGCGTCCCGACCCAGGTCGGGACGGGGGTCTGACCCATGTTGATGCCGAAGCGGGTCAAGCATCGCAAGGTCATGCGTGGCCGCATGTCGGGGATGGCCAAGGGCGGTTACAACGTGGCCTTCGGCGAGTACGGCCTGGCCACCCAGGAACCGGCCTGGATCACCAGCCGCCAGATCGAGGCGGCCCGACGCGCCATGACCCGCTCGGTCAAGCGCGGTGGCAAGATCTGGATCCGGGTCTTCCCGGACAAGCCCGCCACCAAGAAGCCGGCCGAGACCCGGATGGGTTCGGGCAAGGGCGCACCGGACCACTGGGTGGCCGTCGTCAAGCCCGGCCGGATCCTGTTCGAGATGGCCGGCGTCGACCACGAATCCGCCGTCGAGGCGATGCGCCTGGCCAGCCACAAGCTGCCGGTCGCGACCCGCGTGGTCGTTCGTGAATCCGCCAAGGAGGCCAGCTGATGGATATCGAGAAGGTCCGCCAGCTCTCCGACCCGGAGCTCGATAATGCCCTCAAGGAAGCCAAGCAGGACCTGTGGGGAGCGCGCTTCGCGCTCTCGACCCGTCAACTCAAGGACTACAGCACGATCCCGCAGACGCGTCGAACGATCGCGCGGATCCTGACCGTCCAGCGCGAGCGCAAGCTCGGCCGGCCGGCGTGAGGGAGATCACGCGATGACAGGAGCAGACACCCAGGTGCAGGTACAAGGCAAGCGGAAGACCAAGGTCGGACGCGTCGTGAGCGACCGGATGGACAAGACGATCGTCGTGTCCGTCGAGCGCCTCGCGCGTCACCGGCTCTACAAGCGGGTCATCCGCTTGAGCACGAAGTTCAAGGCCCACGACGAGGCCAACGAGGCCCGCATCGGCGACACCGTCCTCATCGAGGAATCGCGACCGCTGTCCGCGACCAAGCGCTGGCGGCTCGTCTCGATCGTGACCCGCGGCGGCGACCAGGGGCTCCCGGGCGAGGTCGTGGCCGACGAGGCCGCCACCTCCGAGGCGATCCACTCGGCGGCCCATCCGGGCCGGACGCGTGATGCCGAGGGCGATGCCGAGGCGTCCGGGGATGCGACCGCCGACGACGCCGGGGAGGCGGCCCGGTGATCCAGTCGCAGACCCGTCTGAAGGTCGCCGACAACACGGGCGCCCGGACGATCCAGTGCATCCGGGTGATGGGCCGGTCGCTCAAGACCGACGCCGGCGTCGGCGATGTCATCATCGCCAGCGTCAAGCAGGCCATCCCGAACGCGGCGGTCAAGAAGGGCGACGTCGTCCGGGCCGTCATCGTGCGGACAGCCAAGGAGTACGGCCGGCCGGATGGCAGCTACATCCGCTTCGACGAGAACGCGGCCGTCCTCATCAACAACCAGGGCAACCCGCGCGGGACGCGCATCTTCGGGCCGGTCGCGCGCGAGCTGCGCGACCGCAACTACATGAAGATCGTCTCGCTCGCGCCGGAGGTGCTGTGATGGCCGTCCGAACGCCCCAGCCCCGCACGCCCAAGGTCCCTGAGATCCGCAGGGGCGACACGGTCGTCGTACTCGCCGGCAAGGATGCCGGCAAGCGCGGGACGGTCGAGCGGGTCATCCGCCGCCAGGCGGCCCCGAGCGCGGCCCGCAGCGTCTTCCGACGCGGCTCGTCGGCCGGTGGCGTCAGCGTGGTCGTCGAAGGCCTCAACATCGCCAAACGCCACACCAAGCCGCGCCAGACGGCGGGCACCAGCGACCGCGTCCCGAAGATGCAGCAGGGCGGCATCCTCGAGATCGCCCAGCCGCTGCCCATCAGCCGGGTCATGCTCGTCTGTTCGAGTTGTGGCAAGCCGACCCGGATCGCCCACGCGACGCTCGACACCGGTCGGCGCGTCCGTGTCTGCCGCCACTGCGGTGAGCAGATGGAGGTGAAGGCGTGACCAGCCGACTGCACGACCGCTACAAGGCCGAGGTCGTCCCGGCGCTCCAGAAGCAGTTCGAGTACCCGAACCCGACGCAGGTCCCGCGCCTGTCCAAGATCGTGGTCAACATCGGGCTCGGGGAGGCGCTCTCGAATGCGAAGGCCCTCGATGCGGCCCTCGGCGACCTCACCCTCATCACCGGCCAGAAGCCGATCGTGACCAAGGCCAAGCGCTCGATCGCCCAGTTCCGCGTGCGGACGGGCAACTCGATCGGGGCCAAGGTCACGCTCCGCGGCGAGCGGATGTGGGACTTCATGGATCGCCTCACGATGCTCGCGCTGCCGCGCATCCGAGACTTCCGGGGCATCCCCGACAAGTCGTTCGACGGGCGCGGCAACTACTCACTGGGCCTCCGGGAGCAACTCGCCTTCCCGGAGATCGACTACGACAAGGTGGACCGTCTCCGCGGGCTGGAGATCAGCATCGTGACGACGGCGAAGACCGACGAGGAATCGAAGAAGCTTCTCGAACTCCTCGGCATGCCCTTCGCCTCGTAGGCGCGGGGAGGGAGAATCATGGCCAAGAAATCGATGATCGCCAAGGCGAACCGGACACCGAAGTTCAAGGTCCGCGGCTACCACCGTTGCACCGTGTGCGGTCGGCCGCGCGCCTTCATCCGACGGTTCGCGCTGTGCCGCATCTGCTTCCGGGAGCGTGCGCTCCTGGGCGAGCTGCCGGGCGTCACCAAGTCGAGCTGGTAGGGAACCGATGAACATCTCCGACCCGATCGCGGACATGCTCACGCGCGTCCGGAACGCGTCCCGGGCACGGCACACGGAAGTGGTCGTCCCGGCGTCGCGGACCAAGCGCGAGATCGCCCGCATCCTCAAGGACGAGGGCTTCATCGCCGACGTCAGCGAGGAGCAGGACGGCCCCACCGCGGTCCTGCGCATCACCCTCAAGTACGTCGACGGGAAGGTCCCGGTCGTCTCCGGCCTCAAGCGGATCAGCAAGCCCGGGCTGCGCGTCTACGCGCGCAAGACCGACATCCCGCGAGTGCTCGGCGGCCTGGGCATCGTCATCGTCAGCACGAGCCAGGGGATCATGACCGGCCAGCAGGCGCGCCAGGCGCAGCTGGGCGGCGAAGTCCTCGCGTTCGTCTGGTAGGCGGTACGACATGTCGCGCATCGGACGCCTGCCCATCACCGTCCCGTCGGGTGTCGACGTGACCATCGACGGGCGCAATGTCACGGTCACGGGGCCCAAGGGCACCCTCAGCCGTGCCCTCCACCCGGACATCACGGTCAGCCGCGAGGACGGGACGCTCGTCGTCACCCGCCCGACCGAGCAGAAGACCCACAAGCAGCTCCACGGGCTGACCCGGACGCTGGTCAACAACATGGTCGTCGGCGTGACCGACGGCTATCGGAAGGGCCTCGAGATCACCGGCGTCGGCTATCGGGCCGCGCTCAACGGCAAGCGGCTGACGCTCAACCTGGGCTACAGCCACCCGATCGAGATCGACCCGCCCGACGGCATCAGCTTCGAGCTCGAGAACCCGACGCGCCTCGCGGTCGTCGGCATCGACAAGGAGCTCGTCGGGCAGATCGCCGCCAAGGTCCGGGCGACCCGCAAGCCGGAACCCTACAAGGGCAAGGGCGTGCGCTACTCCGGCGAGTACATCCGCCGCAAGGCCGGCAAGGCCGGCAAGATCGGCGGCAAGAAGTAACCCGATGATCCACAAGGAACGAACACGATGACGCAGGTCGCCACCCGCGGCGCCGCCCGACGCAAGCGCCACGACCGGATCCGCCTTCACCTGGCGGGTTCGGAAGCGCGGCCGCGCCTCGCGGTCTTCCGCAGCCTCAACCATATCTACGCGCAGGTCATCGACGATGCGTCCGGAAAGACGCTCGCGTCCGCCTCGACGGTCGACAAGGAGTTGAAGAGCTCCAAGGCGACCAAGTCGGAGGAAGCGGCCCTCGTCGGGAAGCTGGTCGCCGAGCGGGCCAAGGCCGCCGGCGTCGAGCGCGTGGTCTTCGACCGTGCCGGGTTCCGGTACCACGGGCGGATCAAGTCGCTCGCCGATGCCGCCCGCGAAGCCGGCCTCGAGTTCTGATCGGAAGGAGCCACCGTGGCACGCATCGACCCGAATAAGCTCGCGCTCGAGGAGCGCGTCGTCCAGATCAATCGAGTCGCCAAGGTCGTCAAGGGCGGCCGGCGGTTCAGCTTCAGCGCGGTCGTCGTCGTCGGTGACGGCGCGGGCCACGTCGGGGTCGGCATCGGCAAGGCGGGCGAGGTCCCCGAGTCGATCCGCAAGGGCGTCGAGGACGCCAAGAAGAACCTCATCAAGATCCCGATGGTCGGCACGACCATCCCGCACGAGATCCAGGTCGTCTACGGCGCCAGCAGCGTCCTGCTCAAGCCCGCCTCGCAGGGCACCGGCGTCATCGCCGGTGGCTCGGTCCGGGCCGTCCTCGAAGCGGCCGGCGTCCGCGACATCCTGTCCAAGATCCACGGCTCGACCAACCCGGTCAATGTGACCAGGGCGACGATCGAGGCCCTGCGCAGCCTGCATTCGGCCGAGGAGCTCGGCGCCCGTCGTGGCGTCAAGCTGGTCAGCCGCATCGCCGGCCAGCCTGCGCCGGTCGTGGCGGAGGTGTCCAGTGGCCGCTAAGCTCAAGGTCACCCAGGTCAAGAGCACGATCAGTCACATCGCGCGGAACCGCGCCACGGTCCGGGCGCTCGGGCTGCACGGCATCGGCAGCACGAGCGTCGTGACCGACAACCCCGCGACGCGCGGGATGGTCCGCGCCGTCCGGTTCCTCGTTACGGTCGAGGAGATCGCCGACACGGAAACGGGGGAGAAGGCATGAAACTGCACGACCTTCGCCCGGCCGACGGGTCCCGCCAGCCACGCACGCGCGTCGGCCGCGGGATCGCCGCGGGCAAGGGCAAGACCGCGGGTCGCGGCACCAAGGGCCAGAAGGCTCGTGCCGGTGGCTCGATCCCGCCCTGGTTCGAGGGCGGGCAGACTCCGCTCCACATGCGGATCCCGAAGCTGCGCGGCTTCAAGAACCGCTTCAAGATCGAGTACGAGGTCGTCAACATCGGGGCGATCGGCGCGCTCGCCGACGGCGGCGCCTTCGAGTTCGAGGGCGATGCCAAGAAGTCGACCAAGTCGGCCCCGATCACGGTCAACCAGGACATCCTGCGCGCCGTTGGGTTGGTCCGGACGCTCAACAAGCCGCTCAAGATCCTCGGGGCGGGCGAGCTGTCGGTCGCGCTCTTCGTGGTCGCCGACGCCTTCACCGGGTCTGCGCGCGCCAAGATCGAGGCCGCCGGCGGCAGCGTCAACGTCCTTGAGGTCCCGTCCTCACCGCTCGCGGCGCTGGGTGTGACCCCCGCCGAGACGCCGGCCAGGAAACCGGCCGACAAGGCGGCGTCCGAAGCCCCGACCCGAAAGCCGGCAGCGAAAGCCGAGGTGACCGACGCGGTCGACGGGGCCGATGCCGAGACCGAGACCGAGACGCCGGCCGACGAGAAGCCGGCCGCCAAGGCGGCGACCAAGGCCGACGAGCCGACGCAGGCCAGGACCGGAGCCAAGTCAGGCAAGGCGTCCCCGAAGGCAACGGCCGACGGCACGCCCAAGGCCAAGACGCCGACCCGCAAGCCGAGGGCCACAGCCACCGAAGCCGCCGAGACCAGCGAGCCCGAGGCCTCCGCCGCGATCGGCGAGGCTGCGCCGCCCGAGCCCGACGCGCCGCCCGCCGCCGACACCGATGAGCCGGCCGCGGCCTCGGAGGCCGTCGCGCCGTCCGACGACGACGCCTGACCCGTGTTCGAATCGCTCCTCAACGCGTTCCGCGCGCCGGACATCCGGCGCCGCATCCTGTATGTCCTTGGCCTGCTGATCGTCTTCCGCATGCTCGCGGCGGTGCCCATCCCGGGCGTCGACAAGAATCAGCTGACGAACTTCGTCCAGGGGAACGCGCTGATCGGGCTGCTCGACCTCTTCTCGGGCGGCGGGCTGTCGCACTTCTCGGTCGTGGCGCTAGGGATGAACCCGTACATCAACGCCTCGATCATCATGCAGCTGATGACCGGCGTCGTGCCGTCACTCCAGGCGCTCAGCCGCGAAGGTGAGTTCGGGCGCAACAAGATCAACCAGTACACCCGCTACCTGACCGTCCCGATGGCGATGCTGCAGGCGTACGGTGTCCTCGCCCTGCTCGCCTCCCAGAACGTCCTCACCGGCACGTTCGACCTGTCGAGCTTCACCACCCTGACCCAGATCGCCACGTTGACCGCCGGTGCGGTCGTCCTGATGTGGGTCGGCGAGCTGATCACCGAACGCGGCATCGGCAACGGCATCAGCTTCATCATCTTCGCCGGCATCGTGAGCCGGGCACCGGGCGCGCTCAACGCGTTCCGGCTCAACCCGAACATCACCCTGGCGATCGGGTTCGCCATCGTGGCCATCGCCGCGGTCGGCGTCATCATCTACATCCAGGAGGGGCAGCGGCGCATCCCGATCCAGTACGCCAGCCGCGTCCGTGGCCGGCGGATGTACTCGGGCGGCCAGACCTTCCTGCCGCTGCGGGTGAACCAGGCCGGGGTCATCCCGATCATCTTCGCGGTGAGCATCCTGCTCTTCCCGCACCAGCTGGCGACCTACTTCTCGACATCGACGATCCCGATCGTCAAGTCGATCTCCGACTTCATCGTCTCGGTCTTCAGCAGCACCTCGCCGTTCTACATCCTCTCGTACTTCCTGCTGACGATGGGCTTCACCTACTTCTACACGGCCTTTACGTTCAAACCCGATGAGACGGCCGAGCAGTTGCGGAAGAACGGCGGGTTCATCCCGGGCATCCGACCGGGCCGACCGACCCAGGAGTACCTCTCGCGGGTCGTCACTCGGATCACCTTCGCGGGCGCCCTCTTCCTGGCCATCGTCGCGGTCTCGCCGTCGGTCATGGCGCTTGCCATCCCGGACCTTGCCTCGCTCGGCCTCGGCGGCACCAGCCTGCTGATCGTCGTGTCCGTCGTCGTCGAGACGATGAAGCAGATCGAAGCCCAACTCATGATGAGGAACTACGAAGGCTTCATCAGATGATCGTGGCGGCGAACCGAGAATCGGCGAAGCTGGCGAGCCGAGCCCAAGGCGCCGCCGAGCGCGCGAGCGAGCGCACCCCAAGGTGCGTGAGCGAACGAGCGGAGGCGGCAACGCGGGGATCGGCCGTCAGGTTCGCCGCCGCCTCATGACCGTCATCGTCCTTCTTGGGGCGCCCGGCG
>DAIOXD010000043.1:0-11119 GCA_036758145.1 Candidatus Limnocylindrales bacterium | reverse complement strand
CGGGTCGATCGAGACGACGATCAACGTGTCGGTGTTGAACGTCCCCTCGCCGGGCCGCTGGTCGGCCCCGATGAGCAGGATGTTGAGCCGGTCCTTGCCGTTCCATGGCGGGATGGTGGCGTCGGGCAGCGCACTCCCGACGGGCGTGCCCTCCGGCTCTGGCGAGTCCGTCGGAGTGGCGGATCCGGCCCCAGGCGTCGCGGCGCTACCCGGTGGCGGGGAGGCGTCCAGGTTGCAGGGCTTGGTCGCGTCGCCGACGAAGACGCAGCCGTTGTCGAGGAAGGACCGGCCCAACAGGTCGTAGCGCGCGACGACGGCGTGGCTCCCGGCCATGACCAGGATGATCGCCAGCAGCCCGGCGAGCGAGAGCGGGTTCCGTGCGATACGCGCTCGACCGGCCCGTCCGTCACCCGATGCCACCGAGGCATTCAGGTAGTCGGCGACGCGGTAGGCATCGACGATGGCGACGAGCCGGTAGACCAGGACGGCGAGATTGACGACGAAGACCGCGTCGAGGACGCCCGGGTCGATGAAGAACCCGAGGAGCGCGATCCGGTCGACGCGGATGAGCATCCCGACGGCGAGGGCGAGAGCGAGGATCGGCCCGGCCGCGAAGACCAGGGCCCGGATCGGAGCGCCGGCATACAACTGGCCAAGTCCGGGGAAGAGGAGCGAGAGGAATGCCGCCGCGAAGGGCGACCTCGCGCGCGGTCGCCCGCCCTCAGGTTCGTGCATCGCGGGTAGGATACTCGGACCCACCGAAACGAGCGCCTCCCCAGCCCTGCGACCCCCCGCGTTTCGTCCATCCCAGTCCCTGAGGCCGAATGTTCCGACCCGTCGATTCGAAGCCCGACTTCGTCGCCCAGGAATACGAGATCCTCGATCAGTGGCGCGAGCGTCGGACCTTCGCCCGGCTGCGTGCCCGAAATGCCGGCGGACCGAGATGGAGCTTCCTCGACGGCCCGATCACGGCCAACAACCCGATGGGCGTCCACCACGCCTGGGGCCGCGCCTACAAGGATCTCTACCAGCGCTTCCACGCGATGCTCGGCGAGGACGAGCGCTACCAGAACGGCTTCGACTGCCAGGGCCTGTGGGTCGAGGTCAACGTCGAGCGCGACCTGGGTTTCACGTCGAAGCGCGATATCGAGGCGTTCGGGATCGCCCGCTTCGTGACCCTGTGCAAGCAGCGCGTCCTGACCTATGCGGCCCGCCAGACCGAGCAGTCGGTCCGGCTGGGCATGTGGACGGACTGGAACGATCCCGATGAGCTGCGCCGGCTCGGTGAGCTGCTTGGCACGGATCCTTCCGCGGTGACCACCATCCAGGGCGTCAACGGGCCGGTCACCGACACCGTCGAGATGCTCGTCGGACGGCTCGGGATGCCCGACATCGGCGGCAGTTACTTCACCTTCAGCAACGAGAACAACGACCTGATCTGGGGCTTTCTCGCCGAGTGCCACCGGCGCGGCTGGCTGTACAAGGGCCACGACACGATGCCGTGGTGCGCCCGCTGCGGGACGGGCCTGTCGCAGACCGAGATGAACGAGGGCTACCAGGATCGCGAGGATCCCGGGCTGACGGTCAAGTTCCCGCTGCTCGACCGGCCGGGCGAATCGCTCCTGGTCTGGACCACGACGCCCTGGACGCTGACGTCGAACGTCGCCGCCGCGGTCGGGCCGGCCCTCCGGTACGTCCGGGTCCGCCAGGGCGACGACGACTACTGGCTGGGGGCAGGGACGCTCAAGACTGCGCTGATCGGCCCGTACGAGGTGGTCGAGGAGCGCTCAGGTGCGGAGATGACCGGCTGGCGCTACGCGGGGCCGTTCGACGACCTGCCGGCGGTCCGCTCCGCCTTCGCGACGGGCACGGCCGAGCAGCCCGACCGGCCGTACGAGCACGTCGTCGTGCCCTGGACCGAGGTGGGGGAGGACGAGGGGACCGGGATCGTCCACATCGCACCCGGTTGCGGGGCCGAGGATTTCCAGCTCGGGAAGGCGCTCGGATTGCCGGTCGTGGCGCCGCTCGATGAATCGGGGATCTTCGTCGACGGCTTCGGCAACCTGACCGGGAGCGACGTTCGCGATGTCGCGGACCCGATCGTCGAGCACCTCAGGCGCGAAGGCCGGTTCTACCGGCTCGAGACCATCACCCATCGCTACCCGCACTGCTGGCGATGCGGGACGCCCCTCGTCTTCCGCCTCGTCGACGAATGGTTCATCAGCATGGGTCCGCTGTACGACCAGCCGCGCGAGACGCTGACGAAGGAGCAGGTCGACGCGAGCCTGCGCTACCAGATCATGGACGTCGTCGACCAGATCCGCTGGATCCCCGACTTCGGCTACGAGCGGGAGCTCGACTGGCTGCGCAACATGCAGGATTGGATGATCAGCAAGAAGCGCTACTGGGGCCTGGCGCTGCCCATCTACGACTGCTCGGCGTGCGGCGTCGTCGAGGTCATCGGCGGGCGTGACGAGCTCAAGTCGCGCGCGGTCGAGGGCTGGGAGACGTTCGAGGGCCACACCCCGCATCGACCCTACGTCGACGCGGTCAAGATCCCGTGCCCCGGCTGCGGCGCGCCCGTCGAGCGGATCAAGGACGTCGGCAACCCCTGGCTCGACGCCGGGATCGTGCCCTTCTCGACGCTCCATTTCCGCGAGGACCCCGAGTACTGGCACCAATGGTTCCCGGCCGACTTCATCACCGAGAGCTTCCCGGGCCAGTTCCGCAACTGGTTCTATTCGATGCTGGCGATGTCCACTGTCCTGCGCCGCGAGCCGCCATTCAAGACGATCTTCGGCTATGCCCTCGTGGTCGCCGAGGACGGCCGCCAGATGCACAAGAGCTGGGGCAATGCCATCGAGTTCGACGAGGCCGCCGACCGGATGGGTGTCGACGTCATGCGCTGGATGTTCGCCAAGGCGCGTCCCGAGGAGAACATCGTCTTCGGCTGGCACGCGGCGGACGAGGCCAGACGCGAGCTGCTCATCCTGTGGAATGTCTACTCGTTCTTCGTGACCTACGCGCGGCTCGCCGGCTGGAGCCCGCTCGAGGCCGCCCCCGCGCCCGCCGAGCGTCCGATCCTCGACCGCTGGATCCTGTCGCGCGCGGCCGGGACCGCGGCCGCTGTCGAGGCTCGGCTGCTCGACGTCGACGCGATGGGCGCGTCGCGCGCGCTGTCCACCTATCTCGACGGCCTTTCGACCTGGTACCTGCGCCTGTCGCGCCGGCGCTTCTCGCGTTCGGACGATCCGGGTGACCAGGATGCCGCCTTCGCCGCGCTCCACGCGGGGCTCACCGCCACCGCCCGGATGCTCGCTCCGACCCTCCCGTTCCTGGCCGAATCGCTGTACGGGAACCTCGTCGCCGGCGTCGACGCCGAAGCGCCGGACAGCGTCCACCTGACGCGCTGGCCGTCGGCCGACCTGGCGGGCTATCGCGACGAAAGCCTCGAGGCCTCCATGGAGATCGCCCAGGGCGTCGTCGAGCTGGCGCGCACGCTGCGCAGCACGGCACACCTCAAGACGCGGCAGCCGCTGGCTCGGGCCTGGATCGCGCTGCCGGATCGTGGCCTGGCCATCGGCGACGAGCTCCTCCGGCTGATCGCGGACGAGGTCAACGTCAAGCAGGTGATCGTCATCGACGACGACTCGGCGCTGGTGGAGCGGACCGTCAAGCCGCTCCTGCCCAGGATCGGCAAGCGGCTCGGCCCGGCCATCCCGGGGATCATGGCCGCCGCCCGCGGGGGTGCGGTCGAGTTCCACGACGACGGGTCGGTCACCCTCGCGGGCGTGACCCTCGCGCCGGATGAGGTCGAGATCCAGGCGACGCCGCGACCGGGGACAGCGGTCGCGCACCACGATGGGCTGGTCGTCGTCCTCGACACTGAACTGACCCCGGAGCTCCTCGCCGCGGGCGATGCGCGGGAGCTCGTCCGGGCGATCCAGGACTTGCGTCGCGAGGCCGCGCTCGAGCTCGACGACCGGATCGCGTTGTGGGTGGGCTCGCTGCCGGCCGAGGTCGCGGCGCACCTTGCGGCCGTCGCCGCCGACACCCTGGCCGAGCTGCGCGAGGGTGGACCGCCGCCCGAAGCGGTCCAGGCGTCCGTCGAACTCAGTGGCGGCCCGGTCCTGATCGCCCTCCGTCGCCAACCGACCACGAGGCCGAGCGCGTGACCGTCGATGACGCGGACGGGGTGACCGGGACGAAGGCCGCCGTGGCGCGGGCCGGCGCCCACTGGGCCGTCTTCGTGGCGGTCGCGGCGATCGTCCTGGTCGTGGACCAGGTGACCAAGGTCTGGCTCGTCGCGCACGTGGCACCGGGCGAGGTCGTCAACGTCGTGGGCGAGAACCTCCGGCTAGTATTCAGCCAGAACTCGGGCGCCTTGTTCGGCCTCTTCCGCGACAACGCGGTCGTCTTCGGGATCGCCTCGCTCGCCGTGATCGCGCTCATCGTGGCCTACCACGCGCGTTCCGGCCGGAGCCTCTACTTCTCGATCGCCCTCGGGCTCCTCCTCGGTGGCGCGCTGGGGAACGTGAGCGACCGGCTGCGGCTGGGCTACGTGGTCGACTTCGTCGACATGGGGATCGGGGCGTTCCGCTGGTATACCTTCAACGCCGCCGATGCCGCGATCAGCGTGGCGATCGTGATGCTCGTGGCGGCCGCGGTCTTCCCCAGGCTGACCGAGCCGGCGGAGGGTTCGTCCCGTGGTTGACCCCTCGTACGCGCCCGGGATCCGGATCCTGCGCGTCCCGGACGGGCCCGGCGGTCGGGTCGATCGGTATGTGGCGGACGCGACCGGGCTCTCCCGCAGTTATGTCCAGAGATTGATCTCCGACGGCCGCCTGACCTCCGCCGGCGAGGCGCTCCGGGCGAATGCGATCGTGGGTGCCGGGACCGAGCTGCGCCTCGACGTCCCCGAACCGGCCGCCCTCGACCTCGAACCCGCGCCGGAGATCGCACTACGGATCGTCTACGAGGACGCGGACCTGCTGATCCTCGACAAGCCCGCCGGCCTGGTCGTCCATCCGGCGCCCGGACACGCCGGTGGGACGCTGGTCAACGCGCTCCTGGCGCACGGCGACGGATCGACCTGGGGCGGGATCGCCGGCGTTCAGCGGCCAGGGATCGTCCACCGCCTCGACCGCGACACGAGTGGGCTGATCATGGTCGCGCGGCACGACGCGGCGCAGGCCTCGATCATGGCCCAGCTCAAGGCCCGACGGGTCAAGAAGACCTACCAGGCGCTCGTCCAGGGCAACGTGTCGGCGGCCGTCGGGCGGATCGAGGCGCCCATCGGGCGTGACCCCAAGCACCGGACCCGGATGGCGGTCGTCCCGGACGGACGGCCATCGGTCACGGGCTACCGCGTCCGCGAACGATTCCCCGACTGGACGCTGCTCGATCTCGACCTGGTGACCGGCCGGACACACCAGATCCGGGTCCATCTCGATGCCATCGGGCATCCAGTCGCAGGCGATCCCGTCTACGGCACCGGCCGGTCGCGACGTGGCCCGGCGGGGCTCGACCGGCTCTTCCTCCACGCCTGGCGGCTCGAGCTGACCTCGCCTTCGAGCGGGCAGCTCATCCGCGCCACGGCGCCGCTCCCCCCAGAGCTGACATCGGTCCTCGATGGGCTCCGCGAGGTGGTCCGGTGACCGAAGCCACGGCGGGGGCGTTCGAGGAGATGCCCTCGGCGGATGGCGCGATGCTCGTCATCATCTCGGGGCCGAGCGGGGTCGGCAAGGACACGATCATCGACGCGCTGCGACGGCGGCCGCACGATCCGGACTACCACTACGTCGTGACCTCGACGACCCGCGCGAAGCGCCCGGGAGAGGTGGACGGCATCGACTACCACTTCCTCGACCGCGAGACATTCGGGGCGCAGCGCGCCGCGGGCGAGTTCCTCGAGGCGACCAAGAACTACGAGAACTGGTACGGGACCCCACGAAGCGAGGTCCGCGAGGGGCTGGCGCAGGGTCGCGATGTCATCCTCAAGATCGATGTCCAGGGCGCCCAGGTAGTCAAGGAGAAGGTTCCGGGCGCGCTCCTCATCTTCATCGTCCCGCCGTCGCTCGAGGACCTCTTCCAGCGGCTTCGAAGCCGTGCGACCGAGACCGCCGACGAGCTCGAGCTGCGCCAGCGCAACGCAGCCATCGAGCTGGCGCGCCAGGAGGACTACGACTACGTGGTCACCAACGAGACCGGACAGGTGGAATGGACCGCCGAGCGGATCGACGAGATCATCGCCGAGGAGCACCGCACGCACCCCGACCGTCGGGTCGAGGTCTACTCGCGGTCGCCTTGACCGTTCGCGACGCCGTGCAACTCGACGCGTCGCTGGGCGATGAGCCCGCTCCCGCGACGGGGTCGCGTGCCGTCGAGGTCGCGGTCGATGCTGCCGGTCGCGGCGGCGACCGGACCTACACCTACCTCGTGCCCGAACATCTCGACGACCTCGAGCTCGGCGAAGCGGTCCTCGTCGGCTTCGGCCGGCGTCAGGCGCTCGCGATCGTGGTGGCGGAGGCCACGGCACTCCCCGAAGTCGCGGCCAGGCCGATCGTCGATCGGGTCCGGGCCGATGGGCCGCTCCTCCCGCCTCTGGGCCTCGCGCTCGCGCGCTGGATCTCGAAGCACTACCTCGCCCCGCCGGCACTCGTCCTGCGGGCGATGCTGCCGCCCGGGTTGCTCGAACGCCTCGAGCTCGTCGCCGAACTGGCGCCGGGCGCGGGTGGCGCGACTGCGGTCCCGTCCGACGCCACGACCACCGACCTCCTCGCCCAGCTGGAACGGGGCCCGCGACCCGTCCGGGACCTCGCCGGGCCGGATGGCCGCGCCGGGCTGCTGCGCCGGCTGCGCGTCCTCGAGGTGGATGGCCGAGTCGGCCTGGCCTGGACCCTGCTCGGAGCCGGGGCCCGCCCGAGATACGAGCGCTGGATCCACGTGAGCGAGAGCGGACGAGCGGTCGCAGCGACGCTCGCCGAGGGCGGGCGGCCGCAGGGTCGAGCGCTCGGCCCGCGGCAGACGGAGGCGCTAACCGAGCTGGTCAGCGCACCGGCGGGGGAACTCCCCGCGGCCGATCTCGGCGCCCGGCACGGGACGGCCGCGGTCGCGGGGCTCGTCCGCCGGGGGCTGGCCGAGGCCGAGGTCCGCGAGCGACCACGCCGGCCGCTCGCGAGCCGCCCGGTCGGTCGGCGAGGCGGTCGACCACCGGCCAGCGATCTCCTGCCAGCACAGGCGGGGGCCGTCGAGCGGATCCGCAGCGCTATCGCGAGCCGCGACCCGAGACCGCTCCTGCTCGACGGCGTGACGGGCGGCGGCAAGACGGCGATCTATGTCGAGGCCATCGCCGCCGTGCTCGAACTGGGCCGTCCGGCCCTCGTGCTCGTCCCCGAGATCGCCCTGGCGCTGCCGCTGGTCGACCGACTGCGGGCCGATCTCGACGCCCGGGTCGCCCTCGTCCACTCCGGTCTGGGCGAAGGCGAGCGTGCCGATGAGTGGCGGCGGATCCGCGCCGGCGAGGTCGACATCGTCGTCGGGACCCGCTTGGCCGTGCTCGCGCCGCTCGCCGATCTCGGCCTCATCGTTGTCGACGAGGAGCACGACGCCGCCTACAAGAGCGATCGGACGCCACGCCTGCAGGCGCGCGACGCGGCGATCCAGCTCGCGCGTCTGGCCGGCGCCCCGATCGTGCTCGGCTCGGCGACGCCCGCGGTCGAGAGTGTCGGGCGCGCCCGGTCCGGCGACTACGACCGGATCGCCCTGCCGACCCGGCCGGTCGGCGAGGCACCAGCGGTCGAGGTGGTGGATCTTCGGGAGGAGCTCGCGGCGGGCCAACGAGGACTCCTGTCGCGCTCCCTGGCGGCGGCGCTCGCCGGTCTCGACGTGGCTGGCGGCGAACAGGCGATCCTCGTCCTCAATCGTCGCGGGACTGCGTCGGTCGTGCTCTGCCGCGATTGCGGGTATGTCCAGGCCTGCCCGGACTGCGAGCGGCCGCTCGTCTATCACCAGGCCGGGACGACGCTGCGCTGTCACCACTGCGGTCGGGCGACCCCGCTCGCGTCGCGCTGCCCGTCGTGCGGGTCGCCGCGCATCCGCTATCTCGGCGGCGGGACCGAACGCGTCGAGCGCGAGGTCCGCGAGACGTTCCCCGGATCGCGCGTCGGTCGTCTGGACCGTGACGTGGTCGAGCACCGCGGGGCCGCGGAGCGCGTCATCGATGCTTTTTCGGAGGGCCGGCTCGATGTCCTGGTCGGGACGAGCCTGGTCGCCAAGGGCCTCGATATCCCGTCGGTGACCCTGGTCGGCATCGTCTCCTCGGACGTCGCCCTCAATCTCCCCGACGAGCGGGCGGCGGAGCGCACCTACCAGCTCCTCGTCCAGGCGATCGGACGTGCCGGTCGGGGATCGCTTCCGGGACGGGCCATCGTCCAGACCTACCAGCCGGACCATCCCGCCATCCAGGCCGCGGCGACCGGCGACCGGACGACCTTCTATGACGCCGAGCTCGCCCTCCGGGAGCGGTTCGGGTCACCGCCGTTCGGGCGGCTGGTCAAGCTGACGGTCGGCCTGTCCGACCCGTCGGCGGCCGAACGGGAGGCGCACGCGATGGCCGATCTTCTCCGTGCGCGGGCGACGGAACGAGGTCTCGCGGTCGCCGTCGTGGGCCCGGCGCCGGCCTACATCGCGCGTCGTGCCGACCGTTGGCGCTGGAACGTCGTCCTGCGCGGCAGCGATCCCGTCGCCGTGCTCGACGGTGGTCTCGACGCCCCGTGGTCGGTCGATGTCGATCCCGAGTCGCTCCTCTGATCGGGACCAACGGCACGTGACCGGTCGGCCAGTTCGTGCGACGATGGCGGCCACCAGCCCTGAGGAGTCGAACACGATGACCGAGCCGCTGAACCCGAACCCGAACGGCGAACCCGCGCCCGACGAGACCTTCACCTGGACCGGCGAGCCCGGCACCGAGCCCGGTGCGACCGGGGAGGCCAAGGACGCTGCCGGTCCGTCCGGTGCGAGCGGTCGCGGCACGACCGCGACGGCCATCCTCGATTCGATCCGCGAGGCCGTCGACGACCTTGCGGAGCGGGCTACGCCGACGGTTCGCGAGATCTCCGCCAAGGCCGCCGAACTCGCCGCGACCGCTGCGGATCGTGCCGCGCCCCTCGCCAAGCGAGCGGGCGAGGCCACCTCGGACGCGAGCGGGAAGCTCGCCGAACGATCGCGGTCGTGGGCCTCGGACCTGCGCGCGTCGCTGGCGGCATCCGACACCGGCGATCCGCCCGTCAGCAACCCGCCCGCCGCGGGCGCGACGGATCACGGATCGACGCCATCGTCGACGGCGCCCGATGCCGGCACCACCACCCCGCCCGACGAGTCGATCCCCGGCTGATCGGCGCCTCCTATACTCGCGCGATGAGCGTTCGACCCATCGTCCTGCTTGGCGACCCGCGGCTCCGCCTCAAGGGCAAGCCGGTCGACAGCTTCGGGAAGTACCTGCATGAGCTCCTCGACGACCTCGCCCACACGATGCGCGCGGCGCCGGGCGTCGGCCTGGCCGCGCCGCAGCTCGGTGAGGCGATGCAGGCCTGTGTCGTCGAGGTCGAGGGCCAGCTCCACGAGCTCGTCAACCCACGCATCGTCCGGGCAGCCGGGGACGACCGTGACCTCGAGGGTTGTCTGTCGATCCCGGGCTACGTCGCCTATGTGACACGGCGCGAGCGGGTCTGGGTCGTGGCCCAGGATCGCCAGGGCCGGAAGATCAAGGTCGCCGGGTCGGGACTCCTCGGGCGGGCGCTCCAACACGAGCTCGATCACCTCGACGGCAAGCTCTACATCGACTACCTCGACTCGATGGACGAGCTGATGGCCGTCGACGTCGGCAACGAGGATGACGCGGAGGTCCGCGAGGCGACGAGCGCTCTCGCGTGACGCCGACCGCGGCGCGCGGCGCTCGGGCACGCCCGGCTCGGACGGTGTTCATCGGCAGCGGGCCGTTTGCGGTGCCGGCGCTCCGGGCGTTGGCGACGGACCCGGCGGTCAAGATCGTGGGTGTGGTCACAGCGCCACCCCGGCCGGCCGGTCGTGGCCTGGAAGTGGTCAAGACGCCCGTCGAGGAGGTCGCGCGCGAGCTCGGTCTGACACCGGTGCTGACCCCGCGGCGACTGCGGGACCCCGCCGCGATCGAGGAGGTGCTCGCGACGAAACCGGCCCTCATCGTCCTCGCCGACTACGGCCAGATCGTGCCCGAGGCGTTGCTCGATGTCCGAAAGGGCGCCCTCAACCTGCATCCATCGCTCCTGCCGAGGCACCGTGGCGCATCCCCGATCCCGGCCACGATCCTGGCCGGCGACCGGGAGACCGGAGTCACGCTGATGCGGATGGACGAGGGCCTGGACACCGGGCCGATCGTGGCGCAGGTCCGCAGCCCCGTCGACGACACCGAGGCTGCGGCTGGACTCGAAGCGCGTCTCTCCGACGCCGCGGCCGATCTGCTGACGACCTGGCTGTCCGGATGGCTCCGAGGCGACCTCCCCGAACAGCCGCAACCGGCGGCCGGAGCGACGCTGACCAAGCCGCTGCGCCGCGAGGACGGACGGCTCGACCCGTCGCGGTCGGCAGTCGAGCTCGAGCGCCAGGTTCGCGCCTACCAGCCCTGGCCGGGGTCGTTCGTCGATACCGCCAAGGGCCGCTTGGCGGTCTGGACGGCGGACGTCGGACCGAGCGAACACCAGCCGGCCGGTCGATTCGGACCGCGTGGCCTGGAGACGGTGGATGGCACCCTGGTCCTGCACGAAGTGCAGCCGGCAGGCGGCCGGCGGATGCCGTGGGTCGAGTTCCTGCGGGGGCGCGCAGGGATCGTCGGGAGCACTGCGCTAGCATCCACTCGTGACCCCTGACACACGGCCCGGCATCTCCGGCCTGACGCCGGAGGCGATGGCCGCCTGGCTGGTGGCCCGCGACGTGCCGGCCTACCGGGCCCGCCAGGTCGCCGACGGAGTCTGGCGCGGCGCGGCCGGGTCGTTCGACGACCTGCTGACCCTGCCGTCCGACCTTCGGAGCGACCTCGAGGCCAGCTTCTCGTTCGACACGGTCGCCGACACCGAGTTGCGCGAAG
>DAIOXD010000042.1:0-11150 GCA_036758145.1 Candidatus Limnocylindrales bacterium | reverse complement strand
GCGATGTTGTTGCCGATGTAGCGCTGTTCCTGGGCGAACTGGTTGGGCACGACCGTGAACCGCTGCACAGCCTCCGGGTAGAGCCGCCCGACGACGAGCGAGGCGACGAACCAGACCGCGATCGTCAGGGCGAGTGGCCACAGCGTCCGCGTGAACACGCCGCCGACGAGCAGCGCCGCCGCGATCCCCGAGACGACGGTCAGGATGTCGAAGGCGAGGAACTGGGCGTTCTGGTCGGTGAAGCTGACACCGGTCGCGACGCCCCGGGTGCTGTATACGAGCTCGAGCTTGTCGAGCTGGTAGCCGAACGCCACCGACAGCAGGAAGAGCCCGCCCAGGACCGCGAGGTGGACGCGGATGGGGGTCGAGAAGACGAGCCCGCCGCGCGACGCACCCACCAGGTAGCGCACGAGGGTGAGGACGAGCGACGCCAGGACGATCCCGTTGAACAGGCCCTGGACCAGCCGCAGGAAGGGCAGCTCGAAGAGGAAGAAGCTGATGTCCTTGCCGAAGACCGGGTCGGTGACGCTCGCGGTCGGCGAGAACGGGACTCGATGGATCCACAGCAGGACGGTCTCCCACGCCCCTGAGACCGACCCCCCGATGATCAGCGCCAGCAGCAGCGCGACGATACCGAGTGTCCAGCCCGCGAGCGGGGTGAGATCGGGCATATCGGGCGCGTCGAAGGTGATGGCCTGCGCGCCGCCCGCCCCGAACCGGTCGCGCCCGCCGCCGAATGGCGACCGAGGAGCCCCGCTCCGCCGCTCGTCGGCCGCCTGCGCAGCGTCGTTGAGGCGGTCGACCAGCGAGCGCAGCCCGCCGCCCTCGCCGGGGGCCGGCGGCGCGAGGCGACCGGCCAGCCAGAGGTTCCCGAGGAAGGCGACTGCGGCGATCAGGAACGCACCCAGTCCCAGGCCGAAGGTCGCGACCAGCCGGGTCCAGAAGACCGAGTCGAAGCCGACGCTGATGAACCACAGGGCGTCGGTCCACAGGTCGATGCCGAAGCTGAACAGCAGGAAGACCGCGACGATCGCCAGGATGACGAGCCCGACACCGAAGCGCCGACCGGCGCGACCCGCCCGGCTCCCGGCGCCATCGTTGGGCCCGCCCGGTCGGTGACCGCGCGGCGGCCCGCCTCGCCGTCGCCGCTCGTCGATGGCGACCGGCTGGTCGGGGGCCTCTTCGGTGGCCTCCTCGTCGGATCGGTCGTCTTCGGACGCGTCGGCGAGGGTCTCCGGGTCGGCGTCGTCCGCCGCGTCCGCGTCGTCGCGGGCATTGTCGGGGTCGTTCGGCGGCGTCCCTCGGGGCGCGCCAGCGCCCGGGTCCTCGCCGCGCGCGAGCGCTTCCCGCTTGCGCAGTTCCTCCAGGAAATCGTCGAACAGGTTGCGCATTCGAGGGGAGTCTACGCGCCCGCCTCGATCAGGGCCTGTGGAGCCCTTCGACCGCCAGGACGAAGCCCGCCAGGACGGTCTCGGCGAGCTCGTTGGGGCGCATCGTCGCGGCCCGCGCCGGCTCGAACCGAAAGGCGGCCCGGACCGCGACCGGCGTCCGCCAGGGCCGGGTCGGGTCGTCCGGTGGCGCGATCAGGCCGAGGCGCATCTGGAGCCGTCCGGCATCCTCGAGGATCAGACCGGAGAGCGCGCCGCTGATCGCCGGCCCGAGACGGCCGAGCGGCGGATCCGGCGGCGGTCCAGCTGTTGGACCGACATCGCGAAAGCTCGCCACGCCGGCCTCGTCGGCGACCCACAGCACGGCCAGCCACCAGCCGTCGGGGGCGTCGGACGGTCGGGACATCCCCGCCTGAAGGACGCGGTCGCCGATGCGGACGGGTCGTTCGCGCAGGAACGAGGGGCCGGGCGGCGGCAGTCGATCGGGCACCGCCGCAGGATAGCCGCGGCGAGCCGGTCAGGCGGGTGGTGGTCCCTGGTCGGCGGGGGCGTCCGCAGCGGGAACGTCAGCCGCGGGCGGAGCGCCGGTCGCACTCGGGCCGTCAACCTCTGTCGCGGCCTGCTGTTCGAGCGCCTCAAGCTCCGCGGGCGTCGCGGGTGCGACGTCCATCGTCGCGAAGGGGCGCAGCCCGTCGGGCAGGTCGGGCAGGCGGCCCTCGGCGACCGCATCCGACACCATCGCGTCTGCCTGCGCCTGGAGGTTCGCGACCTCGGCCTCGATCTCGAGCTTGAGGATCTCGCGCTGGACCTCGGGATCGGGCGGGGCGATCGCCGAGGTCTCGGCCACGGCGGGCGCCTGCTCCGGGTATTCACCACTGATCCAGGACAGCAGCCGGTTGCGCGACCGTGGCTTCTCGCGCGCTGCCTTCGCATCGACCGCGGTCAGGCCCGGCACGTCGGGCTCGACGGCCGATGTCAGGCTCGCACCGCATGAGGGGCACGTCGTCGCATTCGGGGGGAGCGCGGCGGAGCACCAGGGGCAGACGGCGCCGGGCGCCTGGTCCGTGGGGTTCGATTCAGTGACCATCGCCAAATCCTAGCGCGTCGCTGCCCGCAAGAGATGACCCATCCGTCAGGTGCCGGGGCAGGACCCGCTCACTCCCACTCGATCGTCGCGGGCGGCTTGGAGCTGATGTCGTAGACGACTCGGTTCACGCCCGGGACCTCGTTCACGATCCGTGACGAGATCTTACCCAGGACGTCGTAGGGCAGCTTCGCCCAGTCGGCGGTCATCCCGTCCTCGCTCGTCACGGCCCGGATCGCCACGACGTTGGCGTAGGTCCGACCATCGCCCATCACCCCGACCGAGCGGACCGGGGTCAGGATCGCGAAGGACTGCCACAGACTGCGGTAGAGGTTGGCGGCCTTGATCTCGTCGATGACGATCCAGTCCGCCTCGCGCAGGGTGTCGAGCCGCTCGGCGGTCACCTCGCCGATGATCCGGATCGCCAGCCCCGGGCCCGGGAATGGCTGGCGGAGGACCATGGCCTCAGGGAGGCCGAGCCCGACGCCCACCCGCCGGACCTCGTCCTTGAACAGGTAGCGCAGCGGTTCGATGAGCTGGAACCGCAGGTCCGCCGGCAGGCCACCGACGTTGTGGTGCGTCTTGATCTTCTGGGCGGCCTTGGTCTCGGAGGTCGCCGACTCGATGACGTCGGGGTAGAGCGTGCCCTGGGTCAGGAAGTCGATCCGCCCGAGCTTGGTCGCCTCCTCCTCGAAGACTCGGATGAACTCGTCACCGATGATCCGGCGCTTCTCCTCCGGGTCCTCGACGCCGGCGAGTCGGGCAAGGAACCGCTCCCGGGCATCGACCATCACCAGGTTCATCCCGAGGTCGCGCTCGAAGGTGACCCGGAGCAGCTCCGATTCCTTCTTGCGCATCAGTCCGTGGTCGACGTAGATGCAGGTCAGCCGGTCGCCCACCGCGCGATGGACGAGCGCCGCCGCGACCGCCGAATCGACCCCGCCCGACAGCGCGCAGATGACCAGCCCGTCCGAGCCCGTCTGGCGGGCATGCGCGTCGACGCGTTCGCGGATCCCGGCGACCGTCGTGTCGATGAAGTTCGCCGGCGTCCAGGTCGGCGGCACGCCCGCGATATCGACCACGAAGTTGCGCAGGATGTCCCTGCCACGCGGGGTGTGGACGACCTCCGGGTGGAACTGGATGCCGTACAGGTTGCGCGACGCGTCGACGAGCCCCGCGTATGGCGTCGAGTCCGTCTGGGCCGTCGCGTGG
The DNA here is from genome assembly GCA_036758145.1 of Candidatus Limnocylindrales bacterium. GTDB lineage: Bacteria > Chloroflexota > Limnocylindria > Limnocylindrales > CSP1-4 > SPCO01. The sequence goes on along the minus strand of DAIOXD010000042.1, from coordinate 7,466 downwards.
AAGCCTTCCGGGAGGCGCGAGATCGAGTCGCCATGACTCATCCAGACCGGTTGTTCGCGCTCGATGCCGCTGAACAGGGGTTCGTCGGTCGTGATGCTCACGTTCGCCGGGCCGTACTCGCGGTGGTCGAACGGGATGACATCGCCGCCCAGCTCGTGGGCCATCAACTGCGCGCCGTAGCAGATGCCGAGGACGGGGATCCGGCCGGACCAGATCGCCGGATCCGGTCGGGGCGCACCCTCGTCGTAGACCGAATTGGGGCCGCCCGAGAGGATGATGGCGCGTGCCCCGCGCCGCTCGAGCTCCTCGACGGGCGTGTCGAACGGCAGCAGCTCCGAGTAGACGTCGAGCTCGCGGACACGCCGGGCGATGAGCTGGGCGAACTGGCTGCCGAAGTCGAGGACGACGACCGTGGCCGGAGCGGTCAGGACCGCGCCGGCCGGCCGATCGTCTGGAGAACGCTCTGGTCCGGCCGCATTGAGGGCCGTCTCGAGGTAGGCCTCGACCTCGGCGTCGTCGGGAGCGAGGACCCGGTGGCCCGCGTTGGCGGCCTCCCCGTGGACGGTCTTGCCCCGCGTCGGGGGCTCGAGGTCGGGCCGGTCGGCCGAATCCACGGCCGACCGCTCAGCGCTCTCGTCCGCCGTCTCGGTCGCCTCCGCCAATGCGATCCTCCACTCGTCGGCTGTTCGCGCCAGTCTACCCGGCCCGAGTGCTCCGGCCGAGTCCGTCAGGCCCGGCTCAGCCGCGGTTGCGCATCGCATCCGCCACCATCGCGAAATATCGTTCGAGTTGCTCCGCGATCTCCGCCGGCGGCGCCATCTCGGCGATCGCGGCCCGCATGTGGACCAGCCAGCGGTCCCGTTCGCCCGCCCCGATCGCGAACGGCGCGTGACGCATCCGGAGGCGCGGATGGCCGCGTTCCTGGTCGTAGGTCGTCGGACCGCCCCAGTACTGGATGAGGAAGAGCGTCAACCGATGCTGGGCACCCGCCAGATCGGGCTCCGGGTAGATCGGCCGCAGGGCCGGATCCGAGGCGACCCCGGCATAGAACCGGCCGACGAGGGCCTCGAAGAAGGGCGTCCCGCCGGCACGGTCGTAGAGCATCTGGGCGTCCGCCACCGGTCAGCCGCCGGCGGCCGACTCCAGCCGGCGCTTGAAGGCTTCGAGATCGAGGGCGGCCGCCTTGCGCGCCTGCGGGGCGACCATCGATTCGAACATCCGGAAGCGGAGCGGAAGCCCGATGCGGAGCGACCAGCGCAGTCGCGTGGCCATGTCGTCAGGGGCCAGGACGGCGTCGATCTCGATGCTGACGCCCTCCTTGTCGCGACCGCGCAGGCCGAGCGCGGCGCCCGGTGCGAGGATCGTGACCGTCCCGTCGAGCACGGTCGAGCGACCCGCCACGGTCTGGCTGATCCGGAGTCGCGAGCCCGCCGCCAGCGGTCCGGCATCCAGCCGCTCGACGCGGACGATGCCCGACGCGATCAGCCAATCCGGGTAGCGCTCGACGTCGGTGAGGGCCGCGAAGACCTCGCTGGGCGGCCGCGCGATCGCGGTCTCGATATCGACCTTGACGGTCATGCCGCGTCCTCCCCCACCGGTCTGAGCCGGAACGACGTCCCGTGGCCGAGACCCTCGGCGGGCGTGCCGTAGCGCAGGATCAGTCCGCGAACGGCCCGCGCGTGGTCCGCGCCCTCGAGCGGCTCGGCGATCGCCTCGAACGTGCGGTCGCCGGTCGTGACCCGACAGGCCGGGTCGGCCACCAGGTTGCGGGCCCAGGCCGTCTCCGACGAGCCCGACGCGACCAGGAGCGCACCGGGTTGCAGCTCGTCCTCGACGTACCCGACCGTCACCGGCCGCGCCAGGCCGGAGCGCTCACCGCGAGTCTCGATCCTGGCGAAGCGTCCCGAGGCGACCAGGTCGTCTTCCATCGGGCCATGCTCGGTGCCAGTCAGATCGGCGACCTTCAGGACGCTTGGGCCGTCTCGGACGGTTCGGGCGACGCGAACGATCCCGGTGCCGCCGAGGGTTCACTCGAACCGGAGGCACCGGGCTGGGTCGATGGCAGCTCGGACGATGTCACCGACTGCGTCGCTGACGGGCTGACGGACGGCGCAGCCGATGGCGGGGCGGGCGATGCCGATGCCGGTGGCGGAAGGCTGGGACCGAGCGTCCAGCCGGCGCCGGCCGTCGCGCTCGAACAGGCCGAGACGAGCGCCGTCAGCGCGACGACCAGCACGACGGTCGTGCGACGCCTGGAGGTGCTGACAACGGCCGGGCGATGTGTGGCTCGCGTCATCGGCTCAACGGCTCCGCTGCCAGGACTTGCCCTCGGTCTGGGTCGAGGGCGCGTAGACCATCTCGACCCGCTGCATCTCGCGGATGGTGCGCGCGCCGAGCGCCGCCATCGACTGGCGCAGCGCGCCGACGAGGTTCTCCGAGCCGTCCGTGACATGCGCCGGGCCGAGGAGGATCCGCTCGAGCGTCCCGGTCGTGCCCACCCGGATCCGCGTCCCGCGCGGCAGGGTCGGCGACGGTGCCGCCATCCCCCAGTTCGTGCCCCGACCGGGCGCTTCCTCTGCGCGGGCGAGCGGCGACCCGATCATCAGGGCATCCGCGCCGGCCGCGATCGCCTTGGCGAGCTCGCCGCCGCGCCGCATGCCGCCGTCGGCGACCACCGGGACATAGCGGCCCGTTTCGGCGAGGAACGCGTCCCGGGCCGCGGCCACGTCGCTGACGGCGGTGACCTGCGGCACGCCGATGCCGAGCACCTCGCGTGTCGTGCACGCCGCCCCGGGCCCGACGCCGACGAAGACCGCCGCCGCGCCCTGCTCCATCAGCGAGAAGGCGGCCTCGGCATTGGTCGTGTTCCCGACCGCGACGGGGATCGGCATGTAGCGGGTGAAGTCGGCGAGCGAGAGCGGGTCGTACTCGGTCGCGAGGTGGCGCGCCGAGGAGACCTGGCTCTGGACGAGGAAGAGCTCCGCGCCATGCTCGGCGCAGAACGGTCCGAACCGGCGCGCCGCCCCCGGGGTCGCCGCGACGGCGACCTTCGATCCGGCAGCGTGGATCTCGTCGATGCGCTGGGCGATCAGGTTCTCGCGGATCGGCTCCTTGTACGCCTCGGCGAGGAGCTCCTGGACGTCGGCGTCGGCCGCCGTCGCGATCCGTTCGAGGATGGCGTCGGGCTCGTCGTAGCGGGCCTGGACCCCTTCGAGATTGAGGACGGCAAGACCGCCGAGACGGGCCAGCGCTCCGGCCAACGTGGCGTCGACGACCGCGTCCATCGCGGACGCCAGGATGGGGATCGCCAGGTCGATGCCGCAAAAGGTCTGGGTGAGGTCGACATCGGCGGGCTCGATGGTGTCGAGCCCGGGCGCGAGCGAGACGTCGTCGAACCCGTACGTGGGCCGGATGGTGTCCACCTTGGAGCGGAAGACGCGCCGCTTGGCTGGACTCGAAGACCCGGGGCTGGCGGTCGCTTCGGTCCGCTCGATCACGTCGCCTCCTGCGCGGCCGGCGGTTTCGGCCGCCGTTCGCAGCGAGTCTACCAGCGCGTCAGCTTGGGCGACCCGAGGTCCGAGCCGGCGCGCTCGCCCTCGAGCGTCAATTCGAACCAGGCCGCCCGCTCCGGCTCAGAGAGGTCATCGCGGATCCGCTCGATCGCCGTCCGGTAGCCCGGCCAGATCACCTGCTGGTGGGCCTCCTCGATGTCATGCCAGGTCGCCGCATCGTGCTCGGCCGAGAGCCGCGGCTCGACATCCGTCCTGAGCCGCACCGCGAAGACCGCGGCGGTGACGACGCCGTCCATCGATGGTTCATGGAACTGGTTGACGAGGTCCAGGTCGTAGAACGCCTCGATCTCGGGCGGCCCGAACCCCGTCTCCTCCTCGAGTTCGCGGAGCGCACCGGCGGTGATCCGCTCGCCCGGCTCGAGTGAGCCAGAGACGCATTGCCAGAGGCCCGGCAGGATCCGCCCCGGCGCGCGCCGGATGAGGAGCACCTCGGGCCGCTCCACGCCACGCGCGGTCATCGTCACCCGGAACATCCAGCAGTCGACGAGATCCGGCCGAAACGGGCTCACCGGGCGACCAAGCTCGTCGTGGTGAGCATCAAAGCCGTTCGAATCGGTCGACCGGGACGACGAAGACGGTCGCCCCCCCGACCTCGACCTCGAGCGGGTAGGGCATGAAGAACTCACCCGGCTCCATGATCGGCGGCATCGGGTTGACCACCTGGGTGCGCGAAGTGCAGTTCGCGCGGACGATGCTCATGACCTCGTCGACGTCGGCGTCCTCCACGCCCAGGATGATCGTCGCGTTGGACTGCTTCAGGAATCCGCCCGAGCTGTGGAGACGGGTCGCGCGGAACTCCTTGTCGAGGAGGGCGTTGACCAATGCCCCGGCATCCTCGCTGTGGACGATGGCGACGACGAGCTTCACCCGCGGAGTATCGGCGCCGCATGCGACCGGGGTCAACGGTCCTGACCCGGGAATCCCCCGTGGCCGGGTGTACGATGCGACCCCATCCCAGACCCCGAACAGGAGTCCCTCGTGTCGACAGACGCCCGACCAAGCGATCCACGCGCCTCGCTCGCCGGCGCGGTCGAGGCCGTCGCCACGGGAGCGGATCTCGAAGCCTCGCTCGACGGGCTCCTGGCCGCCGCCGCGTCGGCATTGCGACCGACCATCGCCGCGGTCTTCATCTCCGATCCGGACCGACCGGGCCTCCAGCTCGTCGCCTCGCATGGCCTGGACGAGGACGCGGCAGCCCGGCTGGCCGACCAGGTGACCGATCCCGCCGACCCGTTCACGACGGCTGCCAACACCCGGGTCGCCACGTTCGATCGCGAGGCGACGATGGCCGATGGATCGACCTTCGTCGGGGCCTATCTCCCGCTCGTCGTCTCGAGTGCCGGAGTGGAGGCGTCGGCGGGAGCGATCGGGTTCGGGTGGAGCGCGCCACGCGTGATCGACGGAGCCGAGCGCGAGACGCTCGCGGCGCTCGCGGCGCTCGCGGCGTTGGCCGTGGACCGGACCCGCCTGGCTTCGACGGCCGCCGAACGATCCGAGTGGTTCGAGCGGATGGCCCACACGGACCCGCTGACCGGCCTGGCCAACGAGCGGACGGTCGGGCGGGTCCTGGAACTCGAGCTGGCGCGGGCCGGGCGCCAGGCCAGCCAGGTGTCGTTCGCGATGTTCGATATCGATGACTTCCGGGCGACCAATCAGCAGGGCGGTCACGAAGCCGGCGACGACGTCTTGCGTCGCGTCGCGGCGGTCCTCGCGGAGTCGGTCCGGCTGGTCGACACGGTCGGGCGGGTCGGCGGCGACGAGTTCGTCCTGATCGCGCCGGGCTCGGCCGGGACCATGGTCGCCCAGCGGATCCTCGACGGCATCGCGGCCCTGCCCGCCGTCGCGGGGCGACCGATCACGGTCTCGGCCGGGGTCGTCCGCTTCCCCGAGGACGGCACGGACGCCGAGGCGCTCATCGCGGCTGCGACCGCAGGGCTCGATCGGGCTCGGGCCGAAGGGCGCGGCACGGTCGCGAGCGGGGTCGCGCCGGAGGCGTAGCGGTTCGAGCTGCCGGAAGGCCCACGCCGGCGGCGATATTCGGCTGAGTGATGAGATCTGCGTAGAACACGCTTGGCCGTACCCCGATCCCGACACAAGTCGAGGGTAGCCACGCTCGGCAGGGGCGATCCTTATTACCCAGACGAATACCGGCCCGGGCTCGGGCGAGTGCGCGCCAGCAGCGCGGGCCCCGGACCAAGACGGCGACCGGTCTCAACCCGGAGCGGCGGCGACCCCCTTCGAGATGATGGGCAGGGTCGGGGTCGTGGGATTCGGCTTCGGCTCGAGGGTGAGCGCGAGGACCGCGCCGGGGGCCGGCGGCGGGATCTGGTTCGCGAAGTGGCCGATGCCCGTGGTGTCGACGGTGAAGCTGCCGATCGGCTCCGGGGCGCTATCGGGGCCGATGAGCCACGCCTCATAGACCGAGCTACCGCTCGTCGGGGCAAGGCCGAGCATCGCCATGCTCAACTCACCGTGGGCGCTGATCGCGGCCAGTCCCGAGCCGGTCCCGCCGTCCGACGTCAGGACCGCGGTGAGCGAGCCCGGTCGAGCCGCCACGTCAAGGACCGCGGCCACGCTCTGTTGGTAGGTCTTGGCCGCATCGAGCTGACCCTGCAGGAGAAGGTTCCAGCCACCGAGCGCGACGATCGCGAGGACCGCGGCGATTCGCAGGAGCCAGCTGCTCGTGGCGAGGCGGGACCGACGCGCCGCACGTTCGCCGGCGGCCGGGGCCGGCGAGAGCGCGGCGGCAGACGACGGAGCGCGGCGCGCCTCGAGATCCGCCGCCGCGGCGGTCATGATCCGAGCCTTCAACCGATCGGGCGGCTCCACGACCGGCACGCTCTCAGCGAGCGCGGGCAGGACGCCGCCGAGCTCATCGATCTCTGCGTGCGCGTCGTCGCACGACGCCAGGTGCGCACGGACCGCGGCGTCGTCAGCCGGGGTCAGCGCCCCCAGCACGAACGCGCCCGCCATCTCGCGGACTTCGTCGCAGGTCAGCTCGCGCATGTCATCCGACTCGTTCATGGCGGACCCGTTTCGAGGTTCCGCCGCATGGCCAGCAGGCCGAGGCGCATCCGGCTCTTGACCGTCCCCAACGGGGTCGCCGTTCGGTCCGCGATCTCCTGCTGCGTCATGCCCCCGAAGTAGGCGAGCTCGATGGCTTCGCGTTGAACGTCGGACAACGCGCCGAGGGCGGCCCGGACCGTCTCGGAGTCGAGGATCGCCGCCACCTCGGCCCAGACGTCCGGGAGCGTGAACGCGGCTGGGGGCGGCAGCTCGAGATCGGGCAGCTCGGACGTCGGCCGGCGACGCCGGACGGCATCGATCGCGCGGTGGTGGACGATCGAGAGGAGCCACGTCTTCACGCTCCCGCGACCCTCGATGTAGCGGGCGGCATTGCGCCACGCGCCCAGGAAGGCGTCCTGGACGACATCCTCGGCGAGGGTCGCGTCATTCGTGATCCGGTAGGCGATCGAATAGGCCATCGTCTTGTATCGGTCGTACAGGTCCTCGAGAGCGTCGAGCTCTCCGTCGGCCAGACGCGCGAGCACGGCCCGGTCGGCCTCGTCCGTTGGGGACGAGGTTCGAAGCCGGAGCGGCTCCCCCGCCTGTGTCATCCAGTCGTGCGTGCACCGGCCGGTTTCGGTTCATCCGACCCGACCAGCCGATCCGCTGCCGCCGCCACGTCGCGAGCCACGTCATCGGCCAGACGGCTCGCATCGACGACCGCGAACCGCTCCGGTTCAGCCTCCGCCAGCGCCAGGAATCCCGCCCGGACGCGACGATGGAACGCCAGGTCGAATTCTGCCTCGAAACGTGTCACGTCACCGGGCGCGACCCGGGCCAGGCCCTCCTCGGGAGCCAGGTCGAGGAGGATGGTCAGGTCGGGCGCCA
>DAIOXD010000041.1:0-11391 GCA_036758145.1 Candidatus Limnocylindrales bacterium | reverse complement strand
CCGCGCTCGGGTCCGGCATCAAGCGCATGGCGCCCGCGGAGGCGGACCTGTACGTAACAGCCAGGCGAAGCCTCTTCGCGGCGCGCGACCTTGAGGCCGGCACGGTCCTCACCGAGGAGGACGTCGCCATCCTCCGGCCCGGGACAGGCATCGAGGTGCGAGACCTCGCCAACGTCATCGGTCGAACCGCGCGCCGGGCGATCGCGCGCCACGAGCCGCTCGCGTGGGACATGTTCTAGATGCCCGGCTGACCGCATGACGGCCATCCACCTCGTTACGACTGCCGGGCCCGAGGATGGCCGCGGTCACATCTCCCGCGTCGTCGCCATGGCCGAGGCCTTGGTGGGATCTGGCGCAATCGTGAGCCTGGAGGTCCTTCGCGGCGCAGCGAGCCCGACGCAGGCGAATTGGCTCCGGGAGCTGGGCGTCCGGAGGGAGCCCCCGGACGACGACGCCATCGCCCTCGTGGACCTGCCGGATCCGAATGAGATCGGGGATCGGTGGCCTGCGGAGCAACTGGCCGTCTTCGACGACCGGCAATCGTTCCGCGGCGCGGTGGCGCTGCTCATCCAGCCGTCGCTCGCGACCTGGAGCGGATCGGCCCGCGCGGGCCGGATTCTCGAGGGCTACGACTACGCCCCGGTCCGGACCACCCTTCGCAGGCTTGCCGCCGAGCAGCCCGTCGAGGCAACGCCGCCCGAGGTCGTCGTCTGTTTCGGGGGCAGCGATCCCGCGGACGTCAGCGCACGGCTCGCCCCGGCGATCGCCGGGGCGAGCCGGTGGTCGACCCTCACCGTCGTTGGACCCGACTATCAGGGGCGTTTGATGGCCATCGGCCCTGACGACGGCCGTGGCCAGAACAACGATCGGTCGGGTGCGCCGGCGGACGCACAGGTGCTGCGGGACCCGACCGACCTTGACCGCCTCCTGGCGACGGCCAGCCTCGTCGTCAGCGGCGCCGGCACCATGAAGTTCGAGCTGGGCCTGCTCGGTCGGCCCATGATCCTGCTCGCCGTCGCGGACGACCAGCGGCCGGTCGGGCCCGCGTTCGCGGCCACCGGGGCAGCACGCTATCTGGGTGACGGCCGGACGATCGATCCGGCGACCGTCGCGGCCGAGGTGGCGACGCTGGTCGCCGATGGGCCCGCACGAGCCGCGATGGCGAGCCGCGGGCCGACGGTCGTCGACGGCCGCGGCGCCGACCGGATTGCCGACGCCGTGCTGCGACTGGCATCGAGACCCGGGCGGCGGGCCGCTCGGTGACCTCCTGTGCCGGCCGGCGACCTGGCTTCAGAGCGGCTTCGGCTACGCTGCGACGGGGCCACTCAGATGTCAGGACGGAGGCGCCATGACTGGCGAAGCGACACGAGCCACGAGCCTGGAGCGGCTCTGGGCGGGCGACTTCGGAGCGGCATACATCGAGCGAAACCGCGTCCTCGACGGGCGCCGCGCAACCTTCTGGACCGATCTCGTGAAGAGCTCGGGCATTCGGTCGGTGCTCGAGATCGGGTGCGGATCGGGCGGCAATCTCAAACCGATCGCCGACCTGCTGGACCCGCAGGACGTCTGGGGTGTGGACGTCAACGAAGATGCGCTCGCCCTGGCCCGCTTGCACGCACCGGGCGTCAACGTCGTCGCCAGTCGGGCCCGTCGCCTTCCCTTCCGGGACGGTCTCGCCGATCTCGCCTTCACGGTTGGCGTCCTCATCCACCAGCCCGAGACCACGCTGCCGATCGTCATGGCGGAGATCGTTCGGTGCTCGGCCCGCTTCGTCCTGTGGGCCGAGTATTACGCGCCGGCGACGGAGGAGGTGCCGTATCACGGCGAAACCGGGGCGCTGTACCGTCGCGACTACGGCACGCTCTACCGCGAGCTCTTCCCCGAGCTCGGCGAGGTTCGCGAAGGGTTCCTCGCCCCGGACGAGGGTTTCGATCGCGTGACGTGGCAGCTGCTCGAGAAAGGCTGATCGGGTCGGCGGAGCGACCTGTTGCCACGGTCGAGCACGAGCTCGTACTCCACGCAGGGAATGTCGAAGCAGTTCGTCCTGGCGAGCTTCTTGAAACCGGCTCCGACGAACAGCGCGATCGACGCCGCGTTGTCCAGTCGCACACGTGCGAGCAGGCTGACGAGGGGAAGGACCCGGCCCGCCTCTTCGATCCCGGCACGAAGAAGCGCTCCGCCGAGTCCGACGCCGCGAGCCTCCGGGGCGGTCGCGATGGAAATCTCGCCGACGCGGTCGGCGATCACCTCGACCCGGATCTGGCCGATGGGCCGTCCGCCAGCTTCGCCGATCCAGAATCCTGTTGTGGGCGAGGCGAGTCGAGCCGCCAGCCACTGCAGGTGACGGGTTCGTTCGATCGGCGCTGGGTGGAACGAAGCCAGCCGCGTGGCAGGGTCGTTCGACCAGGCGAGGAGGAGGTCCGCGTCCGACTCCGTCACGCGCCGCAGTCGCGGGGCCTGTCGCCGACCCGTCATCGCCTACGTCCCGGTTTCAGGACGCTGGCCCGCGGACGTGGAAGACATGGCCGGATGATCGTAGCCGGTCGATCGAGGGTCGGATCTTCTGCGCCGCTGCGCGCCTCTCGCGCGGCGCAGGCCAAAGCGAAGCGTCCGGCCTCGGGACGGCGGGGCCGCGGGGCGGCGGCGCGTGATACGGTCCGCAGCCGATGGGACGCCAGGTGCGGGATTCTCGTGATCGGCCCTTGACGGCGCTCCATCCGAAGCTCCGGATCCCGTGACACTCCGGGCGCTCGTCCGCGGCTCCGTGATCTACACCCTTGGGAGCGTCATCCCGCGTCTCGGGATCTTCCTGCTCCTGCCCGTCTACACCCTCGGGATGGGCCCCGGCGAGTTCGGCGTGTTCTCGCTGATGCTCTCGCTCGCAGGGCTGCTGACAATCTTCTTCCGCCTCGGCCTCGACGGCTCCCTGCTCCGCTTCCACTTCGACGTTGCCACCGCCCGCCTGCCGGCGCTGTACTGGACGACGGCTGCGCTCACGGCCGTCGCTGGCGTCGGGCTCGGGCTCGCCGCGCTCGTGTTCGTGCGGCCGGTGTTCGAAGCGGCGTTCGCCGGGATCGCGTTCTTCCCATACGGCGCCCTGGCGATCGCGATCGGCGCCCTGACCGCGTTCCAGTACGTGCCCATGAGCTGGTTTCGCGCGACGGAGCGGCCGGAGCTCGTCTTCTGGCTCGGCGTCATCTCCTTCGCGGCCGGCGCCATCGTCACCCTCTGGCTGGTGCTCGTGCTCCATCTCGGCGCCGTCGGCGGCCTCATCGGCCAGCTGGTGATCGGCACGGCAATCGTCGCCGTAGCCGGCACGGTTCTCCTCCGGCTGCGGCCGCCGACGTTCGACCCGGCGATCGCGCGCCAGGATCTCGCGTTCGGGCTGCCGCTGATTCCGCACTCGATCGCGGGTTGGGTGCTCAACCTGTCCGATCGCTGGCTGATCGGGTTGCTCTTCGGGTTGAGCGCGGCCGCAGCCCAGGTCGCAGTCGGTATCTACTCGCTCGGGTATCAGCTCGCCCAGCTCGTGTCGCTCATCGGCGTCGCCCTCAACACCGCGTGGATCCCGTTCTTCTACGAGCACGGGGAGCGGCCCGAGGGGCCGGCGATCCTTCGCGAGATGAGCACGCTGTCGGTCGGTGCTCTATCGATCGTGACGGTCATGGCGGGCGTGCTCGCGCCCGAGGCGGTCGCCGTTCTCGCGCCGGCCTCGTGGGGACCCGACAAGGCAGTGGCGGCAACCGTCGTGCCCATCGTCGCGTTCGCGGCGCTGATCCAGGGCCTGTACTTCATGGTCAGCAGCCCGATCTTCCTGCATCGTCGGACGACCGGCCTGCCGCTCCTCACGATCTCGGCGGGAGCCGTGAACGTCGGGCTGAACATCATCCTCATCCCGCGGTTGGGCATCCTCGGCGCTGCATGGTCGACGATTGCCGGCTACCTGACGATGCTCGTGCTGTCACTTTGGTACGCAGGCCGGACGTATCGCATCGACATCGACTGGTCACGGATGGCGATCCTGTTCGCGGGAGCTGGAGGGGCGATGATTCTTGCCCACACGCTCGAGCCGCGAGGCCTCGTTGCGGCAGGCCTTCTCCATCTCGCGATCGGCGGCGTCTTCGCGATCGTCGTCCTCGCGTTGCTCCGTGGTCCGTGGCGGGCTGCACGGACGCTGATCCGGGTGAGCGACCCTCCGGGCACCGCATCGGCGATGGGATGACCTTCACGCGACCGAGCCGGTTCATCACCGCCTACTTCGCCATCGTCGCGGTGGCCGGTGCCGTCGCCGCCGGCCTCGGCCTGGCCTTCGCGTGGGACGGCTCATGGCTCGCGTTCAACGCCCTCGACGACGGGCTCCCCTACATCCTGTTCCAGCGCTGGATCGGCGCACCGATCCAGCTGCCGGTCGAGATCGCCCGTCGGCTCACGAGCGACATCGGGTTGCTGTCCTTCGTGTACGGGTTGGCCTACTTCGCGGTTCCGGTCGTCTGCCTCGCGGCAGCCTGGTTGCTCGTCCATCGACGCGAGCCCCGCCTGTTCGTCTGGGCGGCGCTCGGGATCGGGTTGATCTCGCTTCCGGGTCAGGCGTTCGTCGTGAGCGAGGGTCTGATGGCGGTACAGCTCACGTGGCCGCTGTTCCTGGCCATCCTCGCCGGCTCGTTGTCCGACCATCGGTTCATCGTCGGCGCCCTGGGGATCGCCCTGGTATTGACCGCGCCCACGGCAATCCCCCTCCTGCTCGGGCTCGCGGCGGCGACCGCCATCGTCCAGCGCCTGGACCGGACAGGGTCGTCGAGGGATCGGTGGTGGATCGCCGTCTTCCTCTGCCTCGCCGCCGCCGCGACCGTCCGATCGGTCGTGAGCGACGATATCGGGGCCCACGCGGTTGAGACGTCGATCGACGTGCTGGTCCTCCGGCTCCAGCTTGCCGTTCTCGGCCGGCCCCTCGCCTCGATCCTGCTCGTGTACCTCGCCGCGGCGCTGCTCGTCTCCGGTTCGGTGGCTCGCCGTCGCGGGCGGTCAGGCGGCCGGCAGCTGGATCTCGGCGCGGTCCTCTGCGCGGTCGGTGCCGGCGCGATCCTCGCCTCCTGGTCCCAGGACCCATATGCGTGGGGCAATGCGTTCAACTACCGAACCTGGCTGCCGTTCCTCTCGGTCCCCGTCCTCGGGCTGGCGTTCCTCGACGCGCGCCTTCTTCAGGCCGGGCGCGACCGACCGTACGCCGCCAACTCGCTCGACGGTGGATCCGCGAGGCAGTGGCTTGCGATCAGCCAGGCGGTGGCGACATTCCTCGTCCTGGCGTCGATCGGGCTGTCGTGGCATGACCTGTCCAGCCGCCTCGATGCGGCCGTGGCGGCCCAGCCCAGCGGCTGCGTGGCGAGAACCTCGATCGACTGGATCTCGCAAACGGCCCTCGATCATTGGTCGCTGACGGCCGGAGCCATGCTTCTCTCGGGTCGACGCCCGACGCACGTCGTGGAGCCGAGCTGTGCGGTGGATTTCAGCAAGGGCGTCCGGGTCACGCCGTGGAGCCTGAGGCGCTACTTCGGCGGCTGGTTCGACATGTCGGCGTTGCGGAGCGCACTCGTCCGGACCCCCTGAGTGTCGCCCAGCACCAGCGTCGCGATCGCGAGGAAGAAAAACAGCGAGAAGGTGGTCGTGTTGCCCTCGAGCAGCATCTCGGTCACCGAGACGAGGGCACTGACGAGCGTCGCTCCCGCCACTGCGGCCAGAACCACCCGTCGTGAGCCGGTCGCCTCGCGAGCTCCACGCAGGATCCCGAGGACGAGCCAGCCGAGGATCCCGAGCAGCAGCATCGCGCCGACGACCCCGAACTCGACCAGGGAGTGGAGCCAGTAGTTGTCGACGGTCCGATTGATCGGTGCGAGGCCAGCGGTGTACTCCGTATACAGGTCGGAGCCATAGCGCGCGGCAATCCCGCCACCGTAGGTGCCCGGCCCGGTCCCGACGAGCGGGTGATCGACCACGATCGGCAGGGCATTCTCGATGTACTTGATCCGCTCGTCGTTGCCTCTGCTGATCGCCTGGACCCGCGTGATCGTGGCGTCACCCAGGTCGAACGACCACTGCGATCCCGGGGGGAGCAGCACGCCGCGCGGCAGGATGAAGGTCGCTGCGAGCGCGACGACCCCGATGCCCAGCACGAGCAAGAGGGCGCGCCGATCGACGACGAGGCCCATCACGACCATGGCGATGCCGACGGCCAGCCAGGTGCCCCGCGAGAACGTGAAGATGAGGGCAAGGAGCAGAACGAATAGCGCGGCGATCCCGAGCGCACGCACGCGGCGACTGAGGCCCGGCTTCGCCGAGGCGAATGCCGCGAACGGGATCGCCATGCCGAGGACCGCGGCAAGCATGTTCGGCTCGCCGATGAAGATGGCTCCGGGCCGAAGTCCCTCGCCGAACCGGCCGGCGAAGGTCACGAGGCCGAGGATGTCGGGGGCGAGCACGACCTGGGCCATGGCGAGGAGGCCCGCCGCCACGGCGATTCCGGTGAAGATCCCAAGCGCGAGGATGCCGGCCCGCAGGTCGAACCCGAGGATTCGGGCCAGGTAGAACACGATGAACATGTCGAGAGTCGTCTCGATCCCCAGGCCCGCGACGACCGGGCGGACACCGTTCAAGAGCGTGGAAAGCAACGCGACGACGATGAAAGCCGCGAACAACGCCGTCACCGGATGTCGGAAGCCCTCGACCAACCGGCCCTCGCGACGTCCCCGAACGAAGGCCGCGGCCACCACGAAGGCGAGGAGCCCCTCCGATACGAACATCGCGACGATCTGATACGGATCGGCGACGAACGTCTTGATCAGGTAGCGGTCGACGAGCGGGATGAACACCAGCAGCGCCAGGATCGTGCGGGGCGCACGGAACGTGACGTACCCAAAGACGACGAGCAGCAGGGCGGCGACGACGAGGAATACGCCTTTCGAGACGTATCCGGCAACGATGGTCGCGGTCGCTGCGGCAACGAGGACGACCCAGATCCGTTCTCCATCCAGCGCGACCGCGACGCGGGCGGCGCCCGACGAGAGGGATCCTGCGCGCATCGAGCGGAGTATAGGGACGAAGGCGGCCCGCCTCATCCTCGCTTCCCGTCCGGTTGCAGGGGTCCGGCCAGCTCGAGGATGAGCTCGGCCGTCCGCTCGGCGGCGCGGCCGTCCGGAGGGCCGAGGTATGGCACGCTGGCCTCACGAGCGCGTTGCAGGACGGCCGCCCGGAATCCAGAATCGCGCAGGGACCGGGCGGCGCTTCCGGCCGCCGCTCCGTCCGCGACACCGATGGCGAGCCCATCCGCGGCAAACGTCCCGGGATCGGTGTCCCTCGGGTCGACCAGGATCGAAGGAACTCCCGCGAGGCTGGCCTCGAAGACGGTGTTCGACGGGCCGCTCACCAGCACGAAGGCGCCCGGCAGCTCCGCGTGCAGCGTTCCGGCTTTCGCGAGCCGCTGGCGCACACCGGCCGGCGGTGCGTGACGAGCGAGGAGGCGTTCGATGAGCCCGGACGGCTGGACCGGGTGCGGCAGCACGACGAGCTCGCTTGGCGCCACGGCCTCGGCCGCGGCCAGCGCACCGAGGTAGGAGCCCTCGAATCGGCTCGCCGTGATCGACCCCTGGATGTACTGCGCC
Source organism: Candidatus Limnocylindrales bacterium (assembly GCA_036758145.1). Lineage (GTDB taxonomy): Bacteria > Chloroflexota > Limnocylindria > Limnocylindrales > CSP1-4 > SPCO01. The sequence goes on along the minus strand of DAIOXD010000041.1, from coordinate 3,739 downwards.
GCAAAGACGATGCGGCGCTCGGAAAGCGTTTCGAGCACCGGTTGCCGCGCGAGTGCATCGAAGTACGGAGCCCCGGTCACGACGATCCGATGCTCCGGAATTCCCGCCGCAACGAGGACGGCTGCGGAGCGCGATCCGAAGACCGCGAAGCGGTCGTAGTCTGCTCCGGCGGTCGCGGCCGACAGGGTCGCCACCGCGTGCGGCAGGTTCAGGGTCGGGACGCCCTGCTGTCGCGCGACGGCCGGGAGGATCCGTGACCAGGTCCCGACCTCGTCAAAGCTGACGAGCAGGCGGGGTCTCCAGCGCCGACCGATGGATTCGATGGCCGCCGCGCCGAGCGAGATCCGGGGGAGCTCGCGTCGAGCGATCGCCCTGAGCCGATCGGCCTGCTCGCGATCGATCACCTCGTCCCAGCCCCGCGTCGCGTTGTCGATGCGGCGCTCGATCCCGAGAACGGATCGGAGGCCCCGGAGGCCGATGGACGGCGCGAGCTCGTCCTGGAGCCGGGGCGAGCGCGGGTGGCTCGTCATGACCTCGGCGGCCCTGCCCACGCGCAGGACCACGAGCCGATCACCACCGAGGCGCATGAGCTCGGCCTCGACCGGCGCGAGGATCCCGAATCGGGCCGACAGTCGGACGAGGACCACGATCGGTCCGGGCGGGATCTCCGTCGACCGCCGTCGCAACAGGCTGGCGCCGGTCGCGGCGAGAGCGCGTCCGACGCCCAGCGAGGCTTCGCGCATCCGGGCGGTCGTCCCGCCTGCCGGAGGAGCACCGTCGCGGAGGGCGAAGAAGAGCTGCTGCTCGAGCGCGGGCCCGAGATCGATTCCATCGAGCGTCACCAGGCCGGGATCGCCGTCACGCAGGGAGCTGCCGAGTGACTGTGACACGGCCCGAGCCTCGGCCGGGGTGCCGGGCAGCCGAGGAGGCGCGGCGCGGTGCTCGGCCGCGCCGCTCAAACCGGACGAGCCAGGCGGAGGCGCCGGGCGACCCTCGCCAATTCGCGCCGAACCGACGCCGACCACGACGAGCGGACATGGGCGCCGATCTGAGCGCTGATCTGCCTTGCGATGTCGAAATAGACGCGGCGCTGGTAATGCCGGATCGAGCCGGCGAAGTCCGCCTCGGTGGCGATCAACGGATCGACCGCGATCACGTCGATCGCCCTGAACGATGCCGCGACCTCGGAGACGATCGAATTGAGGCGTTCGTGCGTGGCGATTCGCGACGCATCGAGGGTCCCGTGGGTGGTCGTCGCGCCGAGCAGGACCGTGACGCTCGCACGACGCGTCATTCGCTCGAACAGCTCGCGCAGCTGGCGGCGATAGACGTCGTCGGGCTTCTGGTCGGGGCGCCAGCTCGCCCCGAAGTGGCGCATCCGGTCGGGATCGAGGCCCGAGCGCGAGGCGATCGAGGCGATACGGGCCTCGTCGATCGCGGGCATCAAGACGTCCCCGAACGAGTTGAAGAAGCCGGGCACCCTGTCGCTCACGTACTTCGCCTGGACGTAGTCGATCAGGGGGCTGTAGACGATGTGGCCGAACCGGTCGTAGTCGGGCAGCTCGAACGCCTCGGCATCCAGGAACGGGCTCGTATCCAGAACGAAGGCCCGCTGCTCGTCGGTCAGGCCGTCCGACAGCAGGAAGTCGATGCTGTCGCGGTGGATCGTGAGCTTCGGGCTGGCCCGAGCGGTGTAGTTGAAGTACGTCGTCACGGGCCCGTCCGCGTCGACGAATGCCACGGACTGCTCGAGGTCGCAGCCGCCGATGAAGAGGACCGGCAGTCCCGATCCCGGCCGCTCGCGATCAGCGGCGGCGCCGCGGCTGCCGCTCGAGAGCCCGGTCGCCGATGCCGCGGTTGCGGAGCCGTCGACCTTCGTGATCCAGTCGGGCAGCGGGCCGCCCAGGGCCGTCGAGACCGGCTCGGCGATGTCGATCGCCGGCGCGCCGAGCTCATGCCAAACCCATTGCTCGATGCCCATGTTCAGGATTCGGCACGAGAACGCGAGGTGCTCGACCGCCGCGCCCTTGCCCGTCCCTCGAACCGCCCCGAAGCCAACGAGGCCATAGTCGCCGAACCGATCGGTCACGCGAATCGCGACTGAGCGAACCTCGGGGTCTGCCAGCAGCGCGCGGACCTCGTCGAGCGACGAGCGTCGCTTCGTGTAGTTCAGCTGGTTCGTCCGCGCGAGCAGCTCCTGGATTCGCTCGGCATCGGCGGCGGGCCGCTCGGTGACCTGGACCTGAATGTCGCACGAGCGAAGGAACTCGAGGTTGTCGCCGAAGGTCTCGGCGGCCGACGTCTTGGCCTCGAGGACCTTGTACTCGGCCAGGCGGGACCGTTTCGCATCGTCTTTGCCCGACGCGACGATCTCGGCCATCCGGCCGCCGAACGCGGGGTCCGCGGGGTCGAGGACCTGGATGGCGCGGACCTGCCAGGCCACCTCGGCGCGATTCAGCGGGTTGTCGTCGATGAAGAGGACGTTCTCGGGCCGCAGCTGGGCCGCCTCGATCAGCGCCTGGACCTCGGGCCCCTTCGGTAGCCAGTCGATCCGCGGGAAGACGACGATATCCCAGAGGCCAAGCTCCTCGAGTCGCCGACGAGCGATGGCGACATCGTTCTTCGAGCAGATCGAGACCATGACGCCGCGGTCGACGAGGGTCGTGAGCAGCTCGGCCCGGCCCTCGATCAGGGTCGTCGACGTCTCCGAGAGCGTGCCCCGCCACAGCGTCTCGTCGAGGTCCCAGATCACGAGCTTGACGCTGGCCGGCTTCGTGCCGGCGCTGGCCGGAATGGTCTGACTCGCCATGCTCAGAGCATATCGAGGGCGCGGCCGATTGGCCTCGTCGCGCTCGGCGTCAGAACCTGGCCTCAGGAATCGCGGCGCGCCACGAGGTCGTCGATGAGCGCGGCGTACCGATCCGCTTCGCGACCCCAGCTCATCTCGGCGACCTGCTCCATCAGCCGCGCGACGCGCGCCTCCCGATCGGCGGCGTCATCGGCGAGATGGATGATCGCCGCCGCCATCGACGCGCCGTCGCCGGACGGGTAGGTGACCACGCTGCCGGTCCCGAAGGTCTGCTCGACGAGTGGCAGCCAGCTCGCCACGACGGGCTTGCCCATCGCGCCGTATTCGAAGATCTTCGTCGAGAGCGTGGAATCGGTGTAGACGTCGCGCCGGGTCGGTGCGATCCCGATGTCCGAGCCGGCAACGGCCGGGGGGACGGCCTCGAACGGCACGCGGCCGTGGAATGTCACGCGATCGGCGACTCCCAGGGTCGCGGCCTGCGCCCGAAGCGCGGCGTCCAGGTCGCCACGGCCGTAGAGGTCCAGGTGCGGATCGAGATTCGGCCGATCGCGGACGATCGCGGCGAGCGCGTCGATGCCGACCCCGACCTCGTACGTCGGGGTGAGGGCGCCCGTGTAGATGATCCGCAACTGGCCGTCCTCGCGGAAGGCGCGTCGCGGGTGCGGCGCGGGATCGAACCGGGCGAGGTCCGGACTGTTCGGGACGACCGTGAGCTTCTCGCGGCGGACGATGCCGAGCCGCAGGAGGCGCTCCTCCATCCGGTCGTTGACCGTGAGGACCCGGTTGGCGATGGCAGCGGAGATCCGCTCCTGGGCTCGGATGAGGGAGGGCAGCGGCCAGCGGGCGAGGCGCGGGAAGCGCATCGCGAAGAAGTCAGCCATCGCCTCGTGGAGATCGAGGATCACTGGAACACCGACGAGCTTCAGCGGG
>DAIOXD010000040.1:0-11472 GCA_036758145.1 Candidatus Limnocylindrales bacterium | reverse complement strand
AGGTCTCGTCGTAGAGGCGCATGAGCCGCAGGACCGTGGCATCGGGGAAGCCGAGATCGGTCAGCCGGTGGAGCGCGATGCGCGACAGGCTGAACATCGTGTCGCCGGTATTGATCGCCTGCGGGATGCCATGCATCGTCCAGAGCGTCGGCCGGTGGCGCCGCTCCACGTCGCCGTCCTCGATGTCGTCGTGGACGAGCGAGAAGTTGTGGCCGAGCTCGACCGCGGCGGCGCCTGGCAGCGCCCGCTCGTGCTCGCCGGTGATGCTGGCGTAGGCGAGGAGGCCGAGCAGTGGACGCATGCGTTTTCCGCCCGAAGCGCCCGACCCATCGAGGGCGAGGTGGTAGCGGACCATCTCGTAGAGCCCGTGGGTGGACGGATCGCGGTCCTGGACGAGCCGGACGATCTCGCCCTCGGTGTCGGCGATGAGCGCGGCGATGTCGATGTCTTCGGTCGTCGTCATCCTGCGTCCGAGTGTACACGAAACGTGTACCGCGCAGGTAGCCTGATTGCCCGGTCAACGGGGCGCGAGAAAACGACGCCGGGGCGGGGGACGCGACCGCACCGGCGTCTATCGATGTCTTCGTCGGCGGCGCCGGATCGGATCACTCGTGCCTCGCCGACCGGTGGTACCGTCGCGACGATGCCCATCCCGCGCCGCTACACGACCGACGCCATCGTGCTGTCGCGCTTCGATCTCGGCGAGGCGGACCGCGTCCTGACGCTCATCACGCCGGGGATCGGCAAGCTCAAGGCGATCGCCAAGGGCGTGCGCCGCCCCACGTCGCGGCTCGGCGGCAGCCTGGAGCCGTTCGCCGAGCTGACGGTCGCGCTCGCCCGGGGCCGGACCTTCGACGTGGTCACCCAAGTCAGCGTCGGTCATGCCTGGCTCAACCTGCGCGATTCGCTCGAATCGGCGGCGACCGCGTGGTATCTCGCGGAGCTTGCGGATCGATCGCTCGAGGAGCGGCACGCCGCCGAGCCGCTGTACACGCTGCTGCACCGCGCCTACGAGCTGCTCGACGCGCAGATGGCGCCCGGGCGGGTCGCGCGCTGGTACGAGATGCACCTGCTCGACGAGCTCGGCCAGCGGCCCGAGGTCGACCGCTGCGTCGAGTGCGACCGGGTCCTCGAAGCCGACGAGCGGTTCCGCTGGGTCCCGCCACTGGGCGGGGTCCTGTGCGAGCGCTGCCCCGGCCCGCCGCACGATCGGACGGGGATCTCGCTCGAGGCGCTGAAGCTGCTCAAGGCCTACCAGCGCCTCGACATCGAGGCGATCGCGGCGCTCCGGCTGGCGCCCGCCATCGAACGCGAGACCGAGTCGGCACTGCGCGACTTCGTGCGGACCGCGCTCGAGCGGGAGGCTCGCTCGCTCGCATTCCTCGACGAGGTCAGGACCCCGCATTGACGGCCGTCGCGTGAGGCGCCGGCTCGGGGTCACGCTGGCCGTCGGTGCCGCAGGCGCTGCGACCGCGCTGGGAGCGCGTGTCGCCGGACGCGCGCTCGTCGGGCACACCGAGGCACGGCTGTGCACGACCGGGAACGCGCCGCCATATGCGGCCTCGGACCGCGCGCGGGCGCTCCACGAGCGGCTCTGGATCGCCGACCTCCACGCCGATTCGCTGCTGTGGGGCCGGGACCTCCTTCGCCGGGCGGACCGCGGCCAGGTCGACGTCCCGCGCCTGATCGAGGGCAACGTCGCGCTCCAGGTCCTGGCCGTCAGCACGAAATCGCCGCGCCACGTCAACCTCGAGCGCAACGACGACCGGAGCGACGATGTCCTGCTCCTCGCCATCGCGCTCGGCTGGCCACCCGCGACCTGGCGACGGCTCCTCCCGCGCGCCCTCCATCTGGTCGCGCGTGCCGACGCGATGGCGGCCCAGTCTGCTGGCCGGTTCACGATCATCCGCTCGAAAGCCGACTTGGCGGCCTATGAGACGGCTCGACGCGATCGGCCCGCGATCACGGCGGGCCTGCTCTCGATCGAGGGCGCGCACGCGCTCGACGGCGACCCGGCGAACGTGGAGGTCGTCGCCGACGCGGGCTTCCGCATGATGTCGCCGAGCCATTTCTTCGACAACGCCTTCGGCGGCTCCGCGCATGGCATCGTGAAAGGCGGCCTGACCGAGACGGGTCGCGAGATGGTGCGACGGATGGAAGCCCGGGGGATGCTGGTCGATGTCGCGCACGCTTCGGCGGCGACGGTCGACGATGTCCTGGCGATGGCGGAGCGACCGGTCGTCGCGTCGCATACCGGCCTGCGCGGTACGTGCGACAACGCGCGCAACCTGACCGACGCCCAGGCCCGAGGGATCGCGGCGACGGGCGGGGTCGTCGGGGTCGGGTTCTGGCCGACCGCCTGTGGTGGAGACGACGTGGCCGCCATCGTCCGCTCGATCCGATATGCCATCGGCGTCGCCGGGATCGAGCACGTCGCGCTCGGCTCCGATTTCGACGGCGCCGTCCCCGAACCGTTCGATGCGACCGGGCTCGTGCTGCTGACCGAGGCGCTGCTCGACGCCGGCTTCTCCGACGACGAGATCGCGAACGTCATGGGCGGCAACGTCCGGCGGTTGCTGGGGGACGTCCTGCCGGAGTCGTCGCCCGGATCGGCGATGGCGGCTCAGATCAGTGGCGCGATCAGTGCCGCAGCGCGCGCGGCGCCGTCGGTCTCGACCGGTCGGTAGTCGATGGGTCGGTTGATCTCGGCGGCGATCGCCTCGGCGATGACCTCTGGCGGGGAGGCGTCGTAGTCCATGTAGCGGCCCGCGCCGTACCGGGCGAGCCGGTGCCGGACGTGGCGGTTCTGCTCGAAATGGTCGCGCAGCGGGAAATACAGGAACGGGCGACGGGCGGCGGCAAGTTCCATCGTCGTCGTCAGGCCGCCCTGCACGACGCCCAGGTCGCAGACCGCGAGATGGCGGTACAGCTCCGGGACGAAGGCCCGAACCTCCACACCGGACGGCGCGTCCAGGATGGCCGGATCGATCCGCGGGCCTGCCACGGCGATCATCCGCAGGCCGTTGACGCGGCGCGCGGCGTCCGGATGGCTGGCGATCACCCGGCGAAGCAGCGCCTCACCGACGCCCGACCCGCCGACCGTCACGATGACCACCCGGTCGTCGGGGTGGTAGCCGAGCTCGCGGCGGAGCTCCTCGCGACGCTCGATGAGTGGCGCCGGATCGAATCCGGTGACGTAGCCGCTGAACGCGTAGTGGCGTTCGGTCCAGTCCCGGATCGATGGCAGGCCCGGGCCGAAATCGTCGGGCACGATGTCGTCGGGGTCGCCCACGAAGATCGACCGGTCGCGGATCCGTGGAAATCGCTCGACATGCTCGAGCATCTCGGCGTTGTAGTCGGCCGTCAGGAAGGCCTCGCGTTCGCCACCCGACGGCATCGGCAGCCAGCCCACGAAGTCGGTCATCCAGGCGAAGGCCGTGCGCTTGAGCTCCGGGTTCTCGTGGAGGAAGTGATCGACGTCCCAGGCCTCGTCGCCGATGACCAGGTCGTACTCGCCGCCCTCGACGGCGTCGTGGAAGACCATGAAGTTGGCGACCAGGATCTCATCCATCCGGCGGATCGCCTGGAAGGCGTTGAGATCGTGACCCGCGGCCTCGGAGGCGAAATGGGCCGACTCGGACGCGAGCTCGGCGCTCAACGGGTGGATCCGTTCCCCGCGTGCCTCCAGCACGGCGGTCACGGGATTCTGAGCGAGCCAGTCGATATCCAGGTCGGGGTGGAGCAGCCGGAGCTCGTCGGCGATCGCGACGTCGCGCTGAGCGTGCCCGAGCCCGATCGGTGACGACAGGTACAGCGCTCGGCGACGCCTGGCCAGGGCGCGCGTCCAGCGGCGTGCGGTCGTGGGTGGGGTCATCTCGCTGAGCCCTCTTCGATCGAGCGGACGAAGTCCCGGATCAGCAGGTTGGCAAGCACCGGATGGCGTCCCGGGATCATGTGGTCCGCGCCCTCGACGATGACCAGTGGAGCGCCGGTTAGCTCAACGAGCCGCTCAGCCCGGGCGAACGGCTGGCAGGTGTCTTCGGTGCCGTGCACGAGCAGCATCGGACAGCGAACTGCGCGACACACCGTTTCGACAGCCGCGAGGTCGAACGGGAACGCCGCCTCGCGGTCGGCGAGCATGGCGTCGACAGAACCGTCGAGCGCCCACTCGACCGCGTCCTCGATCGCCTTGGTCGAGTGCGGCTCGGAGGTGATCTCCTCGAAGAAGAAGCGGGCGAAGTCGGCGTAGTCCTCCCGCCAATGGTGCCGGTTCATCTTGGCCCAGCCCTCGTAGGTGGGTAGCTCGTCCTCGAAGGTCGCGCCCGCGAGTACGTAGCCTGGTTGGGGCGGTGACAGCAGCGGAACGCCGACGGCGAATCCTACGATCCCGAGGACGCGCTCCGGATGGGCGGCGGCAAAGCGGATCGAGCGCCAGACGCCATCGCCGCACAGTCCGACCAGGACGGCGCGCGTGGTGGACGTGGCGTCCATGATCGCTTCGAGATCGTCGACCGATCGGTCGTCGTGATACGCCTCCGGCTCCGTCGGCCGATCCGACTGGCCGTTGCCACGCCCGTCGTACGTGACGACCCGGTAGTGCCGGCTCAGGTACGGTACCTGGCCCTTCCACTGCCTCGAGTGGACGATCGGGGCCGAGGGGAGCAGGACGAGCGTCGGCTCGCCGGAGCCATACACCTCGTACGCGATGCGCACCCCATCGGGCGACGGAACGAGGCCGCTTTCGGAGGGCAGGACGGCCCGGCCCGCGTCTGACGTACGGGCCGGTGCCGGCGTCTTCCTGGTCGCGGTCATCGCCGATCTCCGCCGAGTGTCGCGATGAAGTCGTGGATCAGCAGGTTGACCAGGACCGGTTCCCGGGCGTTCAGGATGTGGCCGCCACCGGCGACGGTGACGAGCTCCGCGGTCGGGATCGCATCCGCGAGCGCGAACCCACGGCCTGGCCCCGTCACGGCGTCCTGGTCGCCCTGGATGACCAGCGTCGGGCAACCGATCGCGGCACACAGTCGGCGCGTGGCCGCCTCATCGAGCCCCTCGCTTTGCTCGGTCAGGATCAGTGTCTCGGGGTCCGAATCTCTGCCCCAGCCGACAGCGTCCTCGACGTGCTTGGTCGAATGCGCCTCGCTGAAGCACTGGCTGAAGAAGAACTGGAGGAATGCCGGATAGTCGCGTCGCCAGAAATGACGGTTGTAGGTGTCCCACCCCTCGGGCCTCTCGACCTGCGCATCGAAGGAGACGCTGCGACCCGTCGGGCCCTTCCCGAGCGAGACGGACGGGCCGAGGAAGACGAGGCCAGCGACCCGTTCCGGGTGCTCGGCGGCGAGGATGAGCGAGCGCTGGGCACCGAGCGACAGCGAGACGACACATGCTCGATCCGTTCCGGTCGCATCCAGCGTCGCCAGCAGGTCCGCCGCCATCTGCGGCTCGGCGTAGGCGGCCGGATCGGGTGGCCGGTCCGACAGGCCGTTGCCCCGCGGATCGACCGCGATCACCCGATGGCGCCGGGCGAAATAGGGGATCTGCGCCTTCCAGATCCGCGAGTGGACGATCGACCAGGTCGGCGCGAACAGGATCGCGGGTTCGCCCCTGCCGTAGACCTCCCAAAAGGACCGGACGCCGTCCCGTTCGACGTACCCGGTCCGGTCCGGGTAGCGGGCGCGCGACCGATCCGCCGTCAGCGGCGGCGCCAGGTCAGTGCGGTCAGCGAGCGCGCGGGCCATGACCAGCCGCCCAATGCCACAGGGTCCCGGTGATCCGCCAACTGTCGACCGTCCGGGCGAGGAGCACGAATTCGACGTAGACGGCCGAATGGACGATGACGCTTGCGATATCGCCCGACACAGCGGTGACCTCGATCCGGATCGCGCGGTCAGGGAGGTCGCGTAGCCGGCCCAGGCCTCGTTCGGTGGCTTCGACCATCTCGTCACGGGTCGTCACGTCGAGCGTGTGGGGCGACCTGTCGGGACCCTGGCCCAGGGCGTGCTTGGCCAGCCCCGGGTGGAGCGCCCGGTCCATCCGAACGGGATCGCCATCGAACCAGCCCTCGAAATAGTCGAGGACGGCGGCTTCGACGGCGGCCAGGTCCGCCGCCGTGGCCGGGGGCGGTGTCGGCGCGAGCCAAGCCTCGGTCAGCGGCTCGGTCACCTCAATCTCCCGTCCTTTCGCCGAGATCGCGCAGGACGATCCCGATCTTGCGCAGCGCCGAGCGGGTCGGCAGATCGGATTCGGGGATGCCGAGCAGGATGGCCGCCTCAGCGCCCATGAACGGCAGACCCATCAAGGCCGCGACCTCCTCCGCCGTGAACGGTCCCAGCCGACCGGTCCGGCGCTCCTCGCGCCGCGCGACATCCATCAGCAGCCCGAACCAACCGGCGAGCAGCTCGCGCACGGATGCCGCCACCATCGGGTCGGACCAGCCGGCGGCGATCATCTCCTGGAGGATCCTGACGAAGCCCGACTCGAGGTCGGTCTCGAGGAAGTCGCAGGCCCGATCCCATTGCTGCCAGAGCGGTTCGTCGCCTGCGTACATCGACGATTGCCGCGCCAGGAGCCGCTCGTTCTCGGCGGCGAGCATCGCCAGGATGAGCTCCTGCTTGGAGCCGAAGTAGTAGTGGATCTGGCTGAGGGGGACATCGGCGGCCTCGGCCACGCGACGTGTGGAGAGGCTCGCGTAGCCATCGGCGAGGAGGCAGGACCGGGCCGCCTCGAGGATCCGCGCCCGGGTATCGGCGCTGGCCTGGTCGCGTCGCTGGGCGCGGGTTCCGGGCTGGCGGTCGGTGGCCATGTCCGAAGCATACGGTCGTCTCTCAGCCATCGAGGACGGCCAGGGCGCACACGAGCAGCACGACCCCCAGGGGATGCGACAGGCGGCGGCCCCAGGCCACGTTCTTTTCGACCGCGGTGATGGCCCCGATGACCAGCATCCAGCCGAGACTGCCGAGCCCGACCGCGAACATCACGAGCATCAACGACCAGCAGCAGCCGACGCAGAACAGGCCGTGGGCGAGGCCCATCCGGAACGCCTCGGTGCGCTCGGCGCGACCCTTCCATCGGTTGAGCACGAACCCGAGCGGCGATCGGCACTCGTCGAGGCAGCGGTACTTGAGCGGGCTGAACTGGTAGAGCCCGGCCACCACGTACGTGGCGACCAGCACGAGCTGTGGGTGGGTCGAGAGGAGCGGGACCGCATCGACCGTCGCGTGGATGCCGCGATCGCCGATCCACGCCACAAGGCCGACCATGGTCCAGACGGCGAGGTATCCCAGGATCGCCAAGGTGAGCAGCTCACCCGGGTGCGGGCGTCGTCCGACGATCGCCCGGAAGGTCACCAACAGGGGGATCGCGGTCGGCAACATCATCGCCACGATCATCACCGTCCAGCCGAGGACGAACAGCCCGAGCTCGGTCGGTGTTCCCAGACCGGTCGGCGTGTCGTGGCGGAGGTAGCGGCCGTACGGCGACGCATCCCACACCAGCAGGACGGCCCAGGCAGTCCCGGCCAGTCCGATGAGGAGCGCGATCAGGATGCCCCGGTCTCGGACGGGCCGGCGCAGGTGCGACGCCGTGAACACGATGGCCGTCCCGGTCAGGCGGCGAAACGGAAATGACCCTGGAGGGCGTTGTTGCCCTTGCGGTCGACACTGGGCAGACCATGGGGACGCCCGTCGCGGGTGAAGTAGTCGGACTTCGCGGCATAGACCGGGGATCCCGGCACGGTCGAGAAGACCGTCTCGGACAGGATCGTCGGCTTGCCCGTCGCGCCGGTGTACGGGGTGATCTCCGCGTCGGCGATGGCACCCACCGTCAAGCGGCCACGGCCGCCCTCGACGGTGAATGTGATCGGTACTCGCTCGACCGAGACGACCTCGCCGATGAGCCCGGCCAGGTCGGCGATCGCGCCCCCGAGCTGCCCGGTGAAGACCTTGAGCAGCAGCGCCTGCTGTTCCTCGGTGGTGCCGTCGTCGACGAAGATGGCGGCTTTCCAGGACGCCGGGGTCAGGACGTTGCCGGGGATGTGCACCGATAGGGCGACCGTGCGGCCGCTCACGTCGACGCCTTCGATCGCGCCACCGTCGATGTGCCAGGCCAGGGCGGAGTCACACGTGCCGCCGTCCGGATCTTCGCCCACCCAGCATGGGCACAGGACGTTGCAGGAGCAGACCTCCAACAGCCTGCCTTCGATCGCGTATGCCATGACTTCGACCCTCCGCTGTCGGCCGTTGTTCGGTCGGTCGACCGATGTCGGTCGGTCGACCGAATCTACACCCACGGTGCGCGCTGTCAAGACCCGGGATTCGTCCTCTGCTAGCATCGCCGGGCCACCGGATCCCCTCGACCTTCCCTGCCACGGCCGGTCGCCCAGCTGGAGCCCCTTGTGATCGACCTTTCCAGCCGCGATCCGAACGATGTCGCGCCTGCCGTCGCCGAGCTCGAGACGATCGTGTCGCTCTCGAAGCGGCGCGGCTTCGTCTTCCCGTCGAGCGAGATCTACGGCGGCATCAACGCCGTCTGGGACTACGGCCCTCTGGGCGTCGAGCTCAAGAACAACGTCAAGCGGGCCTGGTGGCGGGCGATGGTCCAGGAGCGCGACGACATCGTCGGGCTCGATGCCGGGATCCTCATGCACCCCCAGGTCTGGCTGACATCGGGTCATGTCGGCTCGTTCAGCGATCCGCTGGTCGAATGCGGGACCGACCACAAGCGCTTCCGGCTCGACGAGCTGCCCGGCGCCGAACATCTGACCGCGACGGATCTGGCCGACCCGACGATCGTCGAGCGGCTCGGGCTACGCTGCCCGGAGGACGGCGGGCCGCTCTCCCCGCCGCGACGCTTCAACCTCATGTTCAAGACGTTCATGGGCCCGGTCGAGGACGAGGCGTCGGTCATCTACCTGCGGCCCGAGACGGCGCAAGGCTCGTACGTCAACTTCAAGAACGTCCAGGGCTCGACCCGCAAGAAGCTGCCATTCGGGATCGCCCAGGTCGGCAAGTCGTTCCGCAACGAGATCAGCCCGGGGAACTTCGTCTTCCGGATGCGCGAGTTCGAGCAGATGGAGATGCAGTACTTCGTCCGCCCCGAAGCCGCCGCCGATGCGTTCGACCTATGGCTGCCCAAGCGCCGCGCCTGGTACGAGCAGTTCGGCGTCAACCCCGCGCGGCTGCGCCTGCGTGAGCACGCCCCCGACGAGCTGGCCCACTACGCCAAGAAGGCGGTCGATGTCGAATACCGCTTCCCGTTCGGCTGGAAGGAGCTCGAGGGCGTCCACAACCGGGGCGACTTCGACCTCTCCCGCCACAGCGAGGCTTCGGGCGAGAAGCTCGAGTACTTCGACCAGGCGACCAACGAGCACATCGTCCCCTGGGTGGTCGAGACCGCGGCCGGCGCGGATCGGGCGGCGTTCACGTTCCTCATCGATGCCTATCGCGAGGAGGAGGTCCGAGGCGAGACGCGCGTCTCGCTGGCCCTCCACCCGCAACTCGCGCCGTACAAGGTCGCCGTCCTGCCCCTGCTCAAGAAGCGACCCGAGATCGTCGAGTTGTGCCATCGAATCAAGGACGACCTCAAGCGTCACACGATGGCGGTCTATGACGATACGGCCGCGATCGGCAAGCTCTATCGCCGCCAGGACGAGATCGGGACGCCGTGGTGCGTCACGGTCGACGTCGACTCGCTCGAGGACGGCGCGGTCACCGTCCGCGACCGCGATTCGATGGCGCAGGAGCGGATCCCGATCGAAGGCGTCACCCGGCTCATCCTCGATCGCCTCGAAGCCGCCCAACCGGGGTAGCGTCGGGGTCGGGGCGGGTCGTCCGGTGGAGGGCCGCCCTCTCGCGACGGCCGGCCCTATTCGTCGGCGTTGGCGGCCAGGTCGGCGGCGCCCGTCACACCGCGGGGCTCCTTGCCCTTGGGCCAGTACAGCTCCTTGTGGACCTGCTCCTCGGGATAGCCACGCTCGAGGAGCGTCGCCTCCGACGACAGGATCATATCCGGGTTGCCGCAGATGTAGGCGATCGAATCCGCCGGGGTCAGGCCGAGCTCGTCGAGCACGGAACCCAGGATCGCCTCCACGCGACCGGTCCAGCCGCCCCAGCCGGCGTTGCGCGGATCGGCCGGTCGCGAGACGGTCGGGATGTAGATGACCGGGTAGGTCCCGGTCGCCTGCCAGTCCTCGAGCTCCGCGCGATAGCCGAGCTCGTCGGCGTGCGAGACGCCGTTGAGGAAGATGACGCGGCGCGGCCGGCCATCGATCAGCAGCTGACGCATCATCGCCACGAACGGCGCATTGCCGGTCCCCGACGAGATGAAGATGTGGGTCCGCTCGTCGTCGGGCTGGAGCATGAACTTGCCCTTGGGGCCGATCATCCGCATGCCGTGGCCGACCGGCAATCGCCACAGCAGCGGCGTGAACGTCCCGCCCTGGACCAGGCGCACGTAGAACTCGTAGCCGTCCGAGCCGGCGACGGCGGGCGGCGAGGCGACCGAGTACGGGCGCTGGACGAGCTTGCCCTCGACCATGACCCCGATGGTCATGTACTGGCCGCTCTCGAACGGGGTCGGCTCGCCGTCGAAGCGGACCCAGAAATAGGCGAGCGAGTCGTTCTCATCGTGGCGCCGGATGAGGCGGGCGTTGTAGACGGGCGCGTCGGGGTCGATGACCCGCGGGTCGGTCGCAAGCTCGGTCATGGGGCGATGGTACCCGGGCGGCTGGTGGTCCATGGGGACCCGCGCCGGCCCGGGCAGGACGAAGCCCGGAGCGCGGGAGGCGTTCCAGGCTTCGTAGATCGGCACCGACCGGAGGGGCCATGACGCTCCCCGGTCGCCGACGTGCTGGTGGGAGATCAGCCGCCGTTGTCGCCGGTGCCTCGGCAGGATACGTTCGGGTTCCAATCCTCGAAGGCGCCCAGCGGGTTGGACTTGTAGAGCCAGTAGTGCCGCTCGTAGAAACCGGGCTCGATGCCATAGCGGTTGGGCGCGGTTCGATAAAGCATGTCGTGGCCGAGGACCGTCGGCGCGGTCGCCGCCTGGGGACCGACCTGCACCCATTCGAGGGCGACGAGCTTGAAGGTGCCATCCGCCTGGGGCTCATACACGAGCGCCTCGGGACGGTTCGGATCGATGGTCGGGTCGCCGACCAGGTCGAAGTTCACGTAGTGCTGGCCCATCGTCCCGACACCCGGCTGCTCGGCGCAAACGTAGAACGGGACGTAGCCGGCCTTCTTGGCCTGCTCGATCGAATTGAACCGGGCCGTCAGCGCGTGGACCGTCCGACGTCATTCTGCGCATGGGCACCGATGGCGCTGCCAAAACCCACGACGGTCAGGGCGCAGACCGTCGCCAAAAGGATCGCGATGCGTCGTCGTCGCATCGTCACACCTCGATCGGAAGTTCGTAGATCTCGGGCGTCGGATGACCGGCCCGCTCGTGGATCCGCAGCACGGACTCGCGGGATGGACC
>DAIOXD010000039.1:0-11712 GCA_036758145.1 Candidatus Limnocylindrales bacterium | reverse complement strand
CGGTCATACCCTCGAACCACGATGGGGCAGCATCACCCCCAGGTGACGGCACCCAGAGTCGATCCCAAGCCCTGACGCAGACCCGGAAGGTGCCCGCGATGATCCATCCCTCCGACTCCGAGACACGCCGCGTCTCCGCCGTTCGTGACGGCCGTGACGGGCCGGTGACGTGCGCCGCCTGCGGCTGTCGTCTGTCGGCCACGGGCGAGGCCTTCTTCCACTTCAACCCGCTGGCGGGTCGAGATGCCCGGGGCTGCCGGGTCGCCTGCGCCGATGACGCGCACGACGCGGACGGACGCCCGATCGCCCTCGCGGTCTGACGGGCGCTACTGGAGCTACTGGAGCTAGTTCGGCGAGTCGTCCTCGGCGACGATCCGATAGCCCACGCCGCGGACCGCGACGACCTGCGGCCCGCCGGCCGCCTGCACCTTCGAGCGCAGGCGCGCCAGGTGCGGCTTGAGCCAGAGGAGATCGGGATCGGTCTCCGCCGGCCAGCCGGCCCGCGCGAGCTGGAGGTGCGGGACGATGTCGCCCGCCGCGCGGACGAGCGCCTCGAGCAGCCGGAATTCCGTCGGGGTCAGGGCCAGGGCGGTCTCGCCGACCCGTGCCTCGTGACGGCCGGGCTCGAGGACCAGTTCGCCGGCCGTCAACGGCCCGCCGCCCGCTCCACCGGGACCCGCGGTCCGGTCGACACGACGCATGACCGCCGCGATCCGGGCGAGCAATTCGGCCTTCCCGAAGGGCTTGGTCAGGTAGTCGTCGGCACCGAGGCCGAGCGCTCGGACCTTGGCCGCCTCGCCGCTCTCACCCGACACGACGAGGATGGGCGCCGTGCCCACCGCTCGAATCTGGCCGGCGACGTTGAACCCGTCCGGCCCGGGCATCGCGAGATCGAGCAGCACGATGTCGGGATGTTCCTCGCGGAAGCGCTTCACGGCGGTCAACCCGTCATAGGCGGTGATCACCTGGTGGCCCTCGGTGCCGACCAGGGCGGTGATGGCCCCCACCATCGCCGGGTCGTCATCGACGACGAGGATCCGAAGGGGGCGGGTGCTCATCGTGACCATGGTCCTCGCTCTATCGGTTCAGATGGCCACGGCGGCCGGCAGCGCCACGACGAAACGGGCACCGTGGGGGCGGGCCGGCTCGCACCACAGGCGGGCACCCATCGATTCCCCGAGTCGTTTCGCGGCATAGAGCCCGATCCCGGAGCCGCGCGCGGTGTGCGTGTCGCGCCGGGCGTACGGCTCGAAGATGCGCTCGCGCCAGTCGTCCGGGATGCCCGGCCCCTCGTCGGAGATGCCGAGCTGGACGACGCCCTCGTTGATCGACCAATCGATCCGGATGGCGCTGTCGGGCGGTGCATATTTCACCGCGTTCTCGACGAGGTGCTCGACGATCTGGCGAAGCCTGGGCGGGTCGGCGAGCGCGTGGAGCCGGACGCTCGGGATCACCTCGACCGGATGGTGCTCGAGGATGGGTCGGAGCGAGGTCACGACCTCGTCGACCAGGACACCGAGATCGACCGGGATGACCGACGCCGGACCCTCCGGGACCACCCGCACCGAGGCGAGGATCGAGTCGACGAGCCGGTCGAGGCGCTCGATCTGCTCGAGCGTCGCCCGATGCCAGACGGCGCGCGTCTCGCGGCGGGCCATGTCGCGCGATTCACGACCACGGAGTGGCGGCTCGTCGGCGAGCAGGTCGGCGTAGGCGCGGACGATCGCGAGCGGCGTCCGGAGTTCATGGGTGACCAGCGCGATCAGCTCGCTGCGCGCCTCGTCGATGGCCTTGAGCGCCTCGACTCGTGCCTCGGCTTCCGATTGCTGGCGGCCCTTCTCGACGATGCCGGCGAGCAGGTCGGCGACGGCTCCGAGCTGGGCGACGTCGTGATCGCTGAAGGTCCGCGCCAGCTCGGTCTGGACGTTGAGGACGCCGACGATCTGGTCGTGCCAGGTGAGCGGGACGGAGAGCATCGAGGCGACGAAGCGGCGCTGATCGATGCCGCGGACCCACAGGAAGCGGGCGTCGGCCTTGACGTCGGGGATGACCAGCGGACGGCGATCGGCGGCGACCCGCCCGGTGACGCCCTCGCCGAACGGGACGCGTGCCCGTCCGATCTGGAAACGGTCGAGTCCGTTGGTAGCGGCAAGCGTCAGGTACGCTCCATCGCGGTCGAGCAGGTAGAGCGAGGAGACGTCCGCGTGGAGCACGTCGCGGGTCCGGTCGACGACGGTCTCGAGCAACTCATCCCACGTCCGCGCCGTGGTCGCGAGTCGGGCGACCTCGTGCAGGAAGCGAAGCTGTTCGAGCTGGTCCTCGGCGTTCGGCGACGGCCCGGATCGGTGCCGCCGGAGTGGCACCTGGGCTCGGCTGGACGCGGCTTGAACGTTCGTCATGGGCATCACGATACAAGCCTACGGAAAGGTTGCGGCCGGGATGGTTGCGGTCCGGTGGTGGCTCGGGCGCGGAATGGTGCGCGCGTGAGCGGATGACGGGCCCGGGACGCTCGCGCGCCAGGACCACGGCAGCGGTCGCGGCTGAACCACTCGGCATCGGGTCGGCGGGGGCGCGAGACCCGCTGGCCACAGAGGTCAGGCTGCTGGGCGCCCTGCTCGGCCAGGTCATCTCGGAGCAGGCCGGCCCCGAGCTGTTCGCCACGGTCGAACGGATCCGGCGCCGGACGATCGCCCTGCGTCGCGACGACGATCCGCTCGAGCGCGCCCGACTCGATGACGAGCTGCGTGCCCTAGACCTCGGCGCCGCCGAGGCCGTGATCGGGGCGTTCGCGCTCTATTTCGGGCTGGTCAACCTGGCCGAGGCGCGTGGTCGCGTCCGCACCCTGCGCCGGCGCGAGCGCGCGGCCCGGGACGGGGTGCTCGCGGATTCGGTGGCGGATGCGGTGGCCGGGCTGCGCCGGCTCGGCCGGACGGATGCCGAGCTCGATGCCCTCGTCGGTCGGCTGGCGGTCGGGCCCGTCCTCACCGCCCACCCGACCGAGGCGCGACGCCGGACGGCGCTCGTCGCGTTCCGACGCTGCGCCGTCCTCCTCGCGCGACTCGACGATCCCCGGCTCACGCCGTCGGAGGACCGCGAGACGCGGCGCCGGCTGCGCGAGGAGATCACGTTGCTGTGGCGGACCTCCGACCTGCGCATCGTCAGCCCGGCGCCGCTCGACGAGGTCCGGACGGCCATGGCGTTCTTCGACGCCACGTTGTTCACGGTCATCCCGCGGCTCTACCGGGCGCTCGATGCGGCGCTCGATCCACCCGCGGGCCGGTCGCCCGGTCCGGCGTCGGACACGGGGCGGTCGGGGACGCGCCGACCGCGCGTGGGGTCGTTCCTGCGGCTCGGCAGCTGGATCGGCGGCGACCGCGACGGCAACCCGGGCGTCACCGCGGAGATCACCGAGCGGACGCTGCGGATCCAGGCCGACCACGTCTTGCGCGGGTACGAGGCGGTGGCTACCCGGCTGATGCAGACGATCGCCGCCGCGACGGGGGACGAACGGATCGCCCGACCGCTCGCATCTCGCCTGGCGCGGGATGCCGAGGATCTCCCCGAGACGGACCGACAACTCCGACGGCGCTTTCCCGAGGAGCCGTACCGTCAGCGCTTCGGGTTCATCGCCGAGCGGCTGCGCCGGACACGCGCCGCGCTGGTGGGCGAGCCCGCGCCGCTGACCGGGCGGTACGGGTCGCCCGCGGAGCTCGAGGCCGAACTCGTCGAGATCTCGGACGCGCTCGTCGCCGGTCGTCTTGAGCGCGTCGCCTTCGGCGAGGTCGCCGAGTTGCGCTGGCAGGTCGGGACGTTCGGGTTCCACCTCGCCTCGCTCGAGGTGCGGCAGCATGCCGCGGTCCACCAGGCGGCGCTGGCCGCGATCCGGTCCGGAGCGCCGGGGACGACCGAGGTCTCGCCGGGCGTCTCGCTCGATGAGGTCCTCGCCACGTTCCGCGCGATCGCGGCGGCCCAGGCGCGGTTCGGGCCCGCGGCGTGCCACCGCTACGTCGTGAGCTTCACCTCGGCCGCCTCGGACGTGACCGACGTGCTCGAGCTCGCCCGGCGTGCCGCCGCCGGTGAGGCTGGCGCCGCCCCGGTGCTCGACGTCGTCCCGCTCTTCGAATCGACCGACGCGCTGGCCGCCGCCGGCTCGATCCTCGGGGCGCTCCTCGACGATCCGGCCTACCGGGCGGGGATCGAGGGGCGCGGCGACCGCCAGGAGGTGATGCTCGGCTACTCCGATTCGAACAAGGAATCGGGGCTCGTCGCCGCGGCCTGGTCGCTCCACCAGGCGCAGTCGGCGCTGGTCGAGGCGGCCCGCTCACGAGGCGTCGAGCTGACCCTCTTCCATGGTCGTGGCGGCGCGCTGGGACGCGGCGGCGGGCCGACCAACCGGGCGATCCTCGGCCAGGCGCCGGGTTCGGTCGACGGCCGGCTCAAGCTGACCGAACAGGGCGAGGTCATCGCCGCCAACTACGCCGACCCGACGATCGCCCGGCGCCACCTCGAGCAGATGACTGGCGCGATCCTGCTGGCGTCGGCTCCCGAGCACGACGCGCAACTCCAGCGAGCGCTCGCGGTCGGGGCCCCGATCCTCGACGAGCTGGCCGCCACCTCGCGCGCCGCCTATCGCGCCCTCGTCCACGGCGACCCCGGGTTCGCCTCGTTCTTCCGCGACATCACGCCGGTCCGCGAACTCTCCGACCTCCGGCTCGGATCGCGTCCGGCCGCCCGCGGGCGACGCGACGAGGCGCCGACGATCGATGCGCTCCGGGCGATCCCGTGGACCTTCGCCTGGTCGCAGGCCCGGATCAACCTGCCGGGCTGGTACGGGCTTGGGCACGCGCTCGAGGCGTACCGGGCGGCGCATGGGGAGGCGGGGATCGATGCCATCGCCCGGCTCGCTCAGGACTGGCCGTTCCTCTCGAGCCTCCTCGACAACGCCGAGATGAGCCTGGCCAAGGCCGACATGGGCGTCGCGCGCTCCTACGCCGCGCTCGCGACCGGGCCCGGCGACGATCGGCGCTGGGACGCGATCGAGACCGAATACCGCCGGACCGTCGCGCTCCTCTCACGGGTGACGGGGCGTGCGCGGCTGCTCGATGGAGCGCCCGTCCTGCAGCGCTCGGTCGCGCTGCGCAACCCGTACGTCGACTCGCTGTCCGAATTGCAGGTCCGGCTGCTGGCGCGACTGCGCGCGCTCTCGCACGATGATCCCGAGCGCCAACGGGTCCTGCGGCTCGTCCAGCTCACCGTCAACGGCGTGGCGGCCGGGCTCCAGAGCACCGGTTAGCGGTGGATCACGCGGATCACATCGCGCTCGTGCGGCCGGCAGTGACGCCGGGCGGGACGTGGGCGGACATCGGGGCGGGGGAGGGGGCGTTCACCCTCGCGCTCGCCGACCTGCTGGGGCCGGGTGGGCGGATCGTCGCGGTCGATCGCGATGGGCGAGCCCTTCAGGAGAATGCGGCCGTCGTGAGGACGCGGTTCCCGGAGGTCTCGATCGAGACTCGCGTGGCCGACCTGACCGAGCCGCTCGCGCTTCCCGATCTCGACGGGCTGGTCGCCGCCAACAGCCTCCACTTCGTCCCGGGCGACCGTCAGGTCGCCGTGGTCGCGGGGCTGGCTGGCCATCTCGTCCCGGGCGGACGGTTCGTCGTCGTGGAATACGACGCGGATCGGGGCAATCCCTGGGTCCCGCACCCATTCAGCTATCGCGAATGGGAGCGACTCGCGACGGCGGCCGGCCTGACTGACACCCACCGCCTCGGCCGAGTCCCGAGCCGCTTCCTCGGCGCGATCTACTCGGCCGAAAGCCGGCGTCCCGAGCTCAGGCGCGAGGGCTTACCGTCAATCGCACGACCTCGATCGGCTCGAGCTTGCCCTTCAGCTCGATCGTTTGCCGGTCGAGTTCACCGTCGAGGCGCGCCGCCGTCGCCGCAGAAGCCGAGACGATGATCTCGCCAGCGCGTGCGGACGAGGCGAGGCGGGCAGCCACATTGACCGCGTCGCCGAGCGCCGTCAGCTCGACATGGGTCTCATCGCCGAGCGCACCGACCCAGGCCTGCCCGGTGTTCACACCGGCGCCCATCGGGAGCCACGGGCCCGACGGTTCTGCGTGGCCGGTGGCCACCAACAGGTCCGTGGCCGCCCTGATCGCTTTCGCCGGATGACTGTCCCCGGATGCGAGCGGGAAGAACATCGCCATGACCTCGTCACCGACGAACTTGTCGATGCCGCCGTCGTTGCCGAAGACGGCGTGCGCTGCCACGCGATAGAAGCGCTCCATGAGCGCGGAATAGTCGCGCGCCGACATGCCTTCGGCGAGCGTCGTCGAGCCTCGGACATCCGCGAACAGGAGGCTCAGTTCGATTTCGGCGCCGCCGCGGTGCTTGCGCATGTAGCTGAAACAGCCGCCGCACAGGTTCGGGTTCTGGTCTGATGGGCCCTTGCCGATGAGCCGCATGACTGGCGCACCGACGCCACCGAACGGCGCCGCGCAGGCCTTGCAACGCGGCGAATCAGGAAGGTGCTTCAGGACCCGACGGGCCGACCGCTCGGCACGGTGACCCTCGGTAAGGAACTCGCGCCAGAACGCGTCACTCTCCAACCCCGGCTGGCCGGGACCTGATGGCGCTCGACCTGGCGGCTGGCCCCGTGTACTACCGAGCTCGGTAGGCATGACCAAAGCCTAGCGCGCCATGTGCCGATTACCAGCCCTCACGTCTCTCTCAGAGGTGCCCGCCACGCTCCGGATGCGGTTCGTCCAGGGGAAGGAACCATGCGAGGGCGCGTATGCAGTGACCGATACGAGATTCCAACCACCGCTACATCACCAAGGAGTTGACATGGAATGGACCTACCAGCCGGTCGAACCGGCGCAGCCTCCACTCGTGGAACCGCCCACGGCGGAGTCCAAATCCGGCGGTGTGCCAGGCGGCATCCGTCGCGCCGTCCTGACGGCGGTGGTCTCGGGACTGCTGCTCGTGGGCGGCGGGGTCGCCGCCGTCTCGGCGGCCAGCCCGGCTCCGTCGTCCGCGCCCAGCACGACCGCCCCATCGGGCGGCACCGGGACGCCGCGCACGCACACCGGCTCCAGCGCGAACTGCCCGAACATGGGCGGCTCGAGCGGCTCCGGCAGCTCCGGTGGCTCCAGCTCCACGCCGAGCACCGCGCCGACCCCGGCGACCTAGTCTCGCGACCCCGGCGGTCCGCTTCGGTGGGCCGCCGGGGTCGTCTGACTCCGACGAACGATGCGACGCCCGATCGCGCTCCTGGTCCTCGTCGCCGGCTGCACGACTGCGGCGGCTCGCCAACGTTTCGGCCTTCGCCTTCGATGCCGACGGGCGACTCTGGGCTGCGACGGCGGCCTACGACGACCAGGGCAGCGATGCCGTCTACCTGATCGCCACGCCGGGCGCGACGCCGGTCAAGGTCATCGCCGATCTGCACACGCCACTCGGCCTCCTCTGGTCGGGCGGGACGCTCTACCTCGCCTCCGCGGGTCGAGTCGATGCGTACAGCGGCTTGGCGGAGGCAGCGTTCGCGCGGCACACGACGGTCTTGGCACTCCCCTTGGGCGTCGGGGAGGTGAACGGCCTCGTCATGTCACCGGACGGCCGGCTCGTCCTCGGCGTCTCGGCACCGTGCGACGCCTGCACGACCACGTCCGAGGACGCCGCGGCGATCATCTCGTTCCTCCCCGACGGCAGGGACCTGCGCGTGGTGGCGAGCGGGATCCGCGCGCCCGTCGGTCTCGCCTACTACCCCGGCACTGACGACCTCGTCACCGACGGGCTGGGCTCGTCGGTGACCTCGTCCGCGCTCGTCGCCGAATGGGCGACAGGCAAGGTCCTGCGCGTGGCCCTGACGGGCGAGGGTTCCGGCTACACCGGCGTCGTGGAACCCTTCCTCCCCGGGCTGACCAAGCCGGTCCCGGTCGCCACCGCGCCCGACGGCGCCGTCCTGGTCGGCGACTGGGGAACCGGGACGGTGTATCGGATCGCCGCCGGGTGATGGCGAGTCCGCCCGACCCCTCAGCTCGCCGTCGACGGATCGCCGAGCCGGCGCGTCAGGACGTCCGCCAGCCGTTCGTAGTCGGCGAGTTCGTTGTAGCGCTGGGCGGAGATCCGGATCAGGACCTGGTTCGTGTCCCCTTCGCGGCGGGCCGCGGGGACCGGCCACCCGCCGATCGGGACCTGGATGCGGTCCTCCCGGCGGAGTCGAGCCGCCAAGGCCTCGCCGGCTGCCTCGTCGGCGACGCCCGGCAGCGGTAGCGTCGCCATCGATCCCAGCATCGAGCTAGGCGCCGGCGCCTCGACGCCGAGCGCGCCGGCGAGGATGTCGCGGCCCTTGATCGCGAGCGCGTGGTTGGCGGCCATGACGCCTTCCCATCCGCCGTCCCCGAACGGCTCGTCGGCCATCCAGTCGATCGCCGAGGGGAGCGTCAGGAAACCGGTCGCGTCGCTCGTCCCGACCCAATCGAACTCGCGACGGAAACGCGTCCGGCCAACGAGCGGCGCGTTCGCGCCGTGCGAGACCACGAGCGGATGGATGCGGTCACGGCGGTCCTCGCGGACCCACAGCATGGCCGTGCCCTTCGGCGCGCACAGCCACTTGTGGCCGTTGCCAGTCCAATAGGCGGCCCCCAGGGCATCGACCTCGACCGGCACCATCCCCGGTGCGTGCGCCGCGTCCACCAGCGTGTCGACCCCGCGCCGATCCAGCGCCGCGACGATCTCGGCGACCGGGAAGATGAGCGCCGTCGGGCTCGTGACGTGGCTGACCACGACCAGCCGCGTCCGGTCCGTCACGGCGTCGAGGATGGCGTCGCGGACCACGGTTGCGGAGACGATCGGGAAGGGGATCGGCGCGACCACGACCCGTGCCCCGTCGCGAGCCGCCACCGCACGCATCGCGTTGATCGTCGCGTTGTACTCGTGGTCGTCGGTCAGGAGCTCGTCACCGGGTTCGAACCGGAGCGACTGGAGGACCGTGTTGATCCCGGTCGTCGCGTTCGGGACGAAAGCGAGGCCCTCGGGATCCGCGCCGAGGAATGCCCCGACCGCCCCGCGCGCCTCCTCCAGCAACCCAGGCAGGTCGTAGGACAGGAACTCGACCGGCTCCGCCTCGAGACGGTCGTGCCATGCCCGCTGCACCTCGAGGATCGGTTCCGGGCAGGCTCCATAGGCGCCATGGTTCAGGAAGGTGACGTCCGGGTCGAGGCGCCAGCCGAGGTCGGTCCTCACAGGGGGATGACGGGGGTGGCGATCACGTCGCCCGACCGCGCCACGATCGTCGGCCCGCCGGGTTCCGCGAGCCAGCGGGCCTCGCCCGGGCCGAAGACGCGCCAATCGATCGTCGGGCTGCCCGGCACGGCCGGCTCCTCGATCACCCCGGTCTGCTCCGACAATCCCAAGGCCCCGAGACCGGGCGGAGCCCACGCGCCGAACCGCTCGATGGTCGTGCTCCACGTGGCCGCCCTCGCGTGCGGCACGACCACGATCCCAGTGACCAGCCGGAGGCCGGCCATCCCGCCGCCATGCGTCCAGGTCCACGATCCGAAGGCCATCGCGCCCGCACTCGCGCCGGCCACGACCGCGCCCGCGGCGTGCGCCTCGAGGATCGCGGCCCAGGCGGCCGAGCCCTTCATCACGGTCGGGATGAGGTCCGGGTCGCCACCCGGGAAATGGATGATGTCGGCCTCTGCGAGGCGGTCGGCGAGCCCGGGGTCTGCCGCGGTCGTCCGGTCGACGACCATGATCGCCGCCGCGTCCATGTCGACACCATCGTCCGCCGCGACCTGTTCGAAGGCCGCGACGCCGTTGGCGGCCGCCAGGTCGGGACGGCCTCGGGCGGCCGCGGTGGGTACGATCACGACGCGGACCGGTCGGCCGACCGTCCGGACCCATGCGCGTTCGAGGAGCGCGCCCAGGAAGGCCTCGTCGCCCGGCTGGAACTCGCCGCCGCCGTGGAGCGCGACCCGACCGCTCATGTCGGTCCGCCGGGTCCGCCAGGTCCGCCGGGTCCGCCGGGTCCGCCCGGGCCTCCGGAGGCTACAGAGCCACCCGGCGCCACCGGCCCCACCGGCTCCTCTGGCGGCGTCACGTTCTTCATCGGTGGGCGCGGTGGTGGCTCGAGGCCCCGACCCCGACCCCGACGGCGAGCCAAGATCCCAGCCATCCTCGCCGGCGCGACGACGAACGGCGCGAGATATGCGATCAGGAGGATCGGGACCAGGAACCGCGCCGCGACCGGCCGGATCGCCAGGACGAAGGCCAGCGCCCAGAGGAATGCCGCGTAGGCCCCGATCGATCGGCCCCGGAACCCCGCCAACTGGAGGCGCCGCGCAGGCAGGAGGACGACCAGGCCCAGGACCAGTGCGATCGCCAGGAGCGCAGGGGTGGGCATGACTCGTCGGTCGGCGTCAGCGGCTCATCGATCGGTAGCGACGCACGCCGAGCGGCGCGAAGATCGCCAGGATCAGCGTCGCGAGGATGCGGACCGTCGTCGTCCTGCCCGCGCCGTTGGGTCCGAGCAGACCCAGGACGGTCCCCTCCTTGACCGTGAGATCGAGGCCGTCGAGCGCGCGAATCTCGCTCTTCCGGGAGCGGTAGATCTTGACCAGGCCCTCGGCCGTGATGGCATCCATGGGCAGGCTGGGTCTCCCTCTGGGGCGATCGAGCGCGGGGTGCGCAAGTATACGGGTGCCTGTATTCCGCCGACGCGCCCGCCGGTCAACGGCTCGTCGCGTTTGACCGAATCGGGCTCGAGCCCTAGAGTGATAGGTCGCGGGGTGGAGCAGCGGCAGCTCGTCGGGCTCATAACCCGAAGGTCAGAGGTTCGAATCCTCTCCCCGCAACCAAGACCGCCTATCCCTTGAACCCCGGGCCCGACCACCCGGGGTTCTTCCTTGATGCCTGAAACGGCAGCGGGAGACGGCCCGGCTCGGCGACGGTTTTCGGATGGTTTCGATCAAGCAGAACGATACGGTTCTTGGCTGGACCATCCGAAATCGGGCTTCGCGCGCGGTGGGCGCCGGAGCACCTACGCCTTGGCGAGGTCCTTGAGGATCCGCTGCGCCCCTGGTAGTAGCCATCGATCGGGGTGCGGTACTGGCTCCAGCCCGGCGCCGGGCGGAAGAAGTACATCTGCGGGGTGAGGAACTCGCCGGCGAAGATGTTGCCCTCGCTCAACCCGACGGTCCGCTCGATGTCGAGCGGCGTGACGACCTCGCGGTGGAGCACGAGATCCCCGAAGCCCGGGAAGAACGACTCCAGCGTGGCCTGGACGGTGTCGCCCAGGTTCTGGCGCTCCGCATCCCAGTCGCTCTCGCGCAGCTTGTACGGCGTGTACTGCACGAACGAGCTCATCACGTGCTTGCCGGGCGGCGCCATGTCGGCATCGATCGTCGACTGGATCGCGCAGTCGAGATAGGGCCACTGGCTGTACCAGCCGTACTTCGCGTCGTTGAACGCCCACCCGAGATAGTCCATCGACGGCCCGATGTTGGTGAAGCCACGGAACATTGCTGCCACAGACCGGCCTCGTCCAACGCGCTCGTCCGGTCGTGGAAGGGAGACCTCCGGATCATGCGGCCCTCGCTGCGGCGCCCTGGTCCGGGACGCAGGGCCCGGCGACGGAGAGAGGCCGTCGCCGGGCAGGGATGTTCGGATCGTTCAGGGAGCGACGCGTTGCCAGGCGGGATAGCTC
>DAIOXD010000038.1:0-11885 GCA_036758145.1 Candidatus Limnocylindrales bacterium | reverse complement strand
GACCTCGAGGCCAGCTTCTCGTTCGACACGGTCGCCGACACCGAGTTGCGCGAAGGCGATGGCGGCCTGACCGAGAAGGCGCTCCACCGCCTGGCCGATGGCGCCTTGATCGAATCCGTGTTGATGCACTATCCGGCCCGGCCCGGGTCGCGCGAGCGCCACACGTTGTGCATCTCGAGCCAGGCCGGCTGTGCGGTCGGTTGCCCGTTCTGCGCGACCGGCGAGCTCGGCTTCGGGCGCGACCTCGAGGTGTCCGAGATCGTCGACCAGGTTCGCCACGCATCCCGGCGCCTCGTCGCCGAGGGCCGGCGAGTCACCAACATCGTGTTCATGGGGATGGGCGAGCCGCTGCTCAACCTCAACCGTGTCCTGTCCGCGATCGAGGCGCTCAACGACCGCCGACGGTTCGGCCTGGGCGCCCGCCACATCACGGTCTCGACGTCGGGAGTCGTGCCCGGGATCCGGCGCCTGACCGCGCTCGGGCCGCAGTTCACGCTGGCGGTCTCGCTCCACGCGGCGCGCGACCCGTTGCGCGACGTTCTCGTCCCGCTGAACCGCCGCTGGCCGGTCGCCGAGGTCGTCGAGGCGGCCCGCGATCACTCGCGGGCGACCGGGCGCCGGATCAGCTACGAGGTCACGATGATCGGCGGGATCAACGACACCGAGGTCGACGCGAGCGCCATGGTCGAGTTGTTGCGGGGCGATCACGCCCACGTCAATCTCATCCCGATGAACCCCGTCGCCCATACCCCGTGGACCGCGAGCCCGATGCCGGTCATCGAACGGTTCGCGGCGACCCTCCGGGCCGCCGGCATCGAGACGACGATCCGGCGCAATCGAGGCCAGGAGGTCGGTGCGGCCTGCGGCCAGCTGGCGGCCGAACGCGCCGGCGAACCGCCCGCCCCTGCGGTCGCGCGCCGGCGCGCCAGACTGGTCGCCGAGAGCGCCGCGGCGCTCCTCGGGGAACGCAGCCACGACCCCGTGCCGGCCGGGGTGGGAGAGTAGGCGTGGCCGGCGGTCGGGCACGGGTCGCGGCCAGCATCCTCGACGCGGATCTCTCCAACCTCGCGTACGCCGTCCGGCGGGTCCAGGCGACCGGCACGGACCGGATCCACCTCGACGTCATGGACGCCCACTTCGTCCCCAACCTGACGTTCGGGCCGAAGACCATCAAGCATCTGCGCAAGCGGACCGAGCTGCCGTTCGACGCGCACTTGATGGTCGATGAGCCCGGCCGCTTCCTCGACGACTACCTCGAAGCCGGCTGCGATTCGATCACCTTCCACGTCGAGATCGAGGAGGAGATCGCCCCGACGCTGCGGCGGATCCGCGCGGCCGGCCGGGCGGCCGGACTCGCCGTCAAACCCGCCACGCCGCTCTCCGCCCTCGAGCCGTATCGCGAGCTTCTGGACATCGTGCTGGTGATGACGGTCGAACCCGGCTTCGGTGGCCAGGCGTTCATGAAGGACGTCGCGCAGCAGAAGCTCCTCGCGGCCCGTGACCTGCTCCGCGACAAGGCATTCGGTGGCGAGGTCCACGTCGATGGCGGGATCAACCGCGAGACCGCGGAATTCGCCGGCGGGCTCGGCGTCGACGTCCTCGTCGTCGGCTCCGTGCTTTGGAAGCCCGGCCACGACATGGCCCGCGAGATCCGACTCATCCGCGCGCTCGCCGACGAGGGCTATCAATTCACCCTCAACGACGGGGTGCCGCCCATCCCGCGCGACAAGATGGTCACGATCACGTCGCTCCCCGAGCATCTTGCGCACCGATTCATGGACGAGATCGAGGCCGGCGGCGTCCCCGTCGTGATGCTCCGTGGCGACGGGGGGATGAACCCCGATGGCGTGCGCGACTACGACCTCCTGGTGCCGGCCTCGGTGGAGGCGCTCGTCATCGAGCGACACGCCGAGCAGCGGGCGGACTATGGCCGACAGGCCGAGGCGTGGCGCGAGGCGTTCATCGCCGAGCACGGCGTCATCCCGCCGCCCAGCCATCCGTGAGGGCCCTCCTCCAGCGAACGACAGGAGCCGAGGTCCGCGTCGATGGCGAGGTCGTCGGCGCGATCGGGGCAGGCCTGGTCGTCCTGCTTGGCGTCGGGCCAGAGGACGACGATGCGACCGCCGATGACCTGGCCCGGAAGTCCGCCGAGCTCCGGATCTTCCGTGACGCTGACGGCCGGACCGATCGCTCGCTCCTCGATGTGGGGGGAGCGGCGCTGGTCGTCTCGCAATTCACGCTCTACGCAGACACTCGACGCGGCCGACGGCCCGGGTTCTCGGGCGCCGCGCCGCCGGAGCTCGCCGAGCGGCTCTACCTGCGGTTCGCGGATTCGCTGCGCGGCGTGGGCGTGACCGTGGCGACCGGACGGTTCGGTGCCGAGATGGCGGTCAGCCTCGTCAACGACGGTCCGTTCACGATCTGGCTCGACACGGACGAGCGCTAGCGGCTCAGATACCTGTCCAACCAACGGGCAGATGGCTCGCGACCCGCCATTCTTGGCCAAATATGCCTCGAGTGACTGCTAGGCCGGGTCCAGCAGGTGGAAACCACCACGGCGGGCGCGCATCCACGCTCGATCAGGCTTGGCAGGCTCCATGGTCGAGGGCGAATCGGGCGATTCCGTTGCCTAAGAGTCGCCGGGTGAATGAATGGCCGGGCTGTCGGCTGTAGGCGGGCCACAACTGCGTCCCGTGAATGGCTGACCACGCACGGGGCGCCCGTCACGGCCCGTGCCGCCCCATACACGACGAACCGGCCGCCTGCGCGGCCGGTCGATCCGGAGACCGTCGCGAGCGACGGCGGCGTGCTACTTGGTCGACTTGAGGAGCGTGCGCCGACAGCGGGTGCAGACGAGCGTCTTGGTGGGCACGCCCTTCTGATCGATGACGAGCGGCTGGAGGTTGGGCTTCATGCGGCGATGGGCTCGAACGCGGTTCATCCCCGAAGACTGGGGGTTGAAGCCGCCCATCGATACCTTGCCGCAGATCGCGCAGGAGCGGGCCATGCGTGGTCCTCTGGAGGTCGAGTTGGAGGGTCCGCTGCCCGGGTGGGCCCGAACGGAGCGGTAGGATAGCACGGGCGATGCCCGACCACCCCAGCCGATGAGGAGTTCGCCCGCGTGCCCGACCAACCCGTCCCGGGTCGATCGCTCGCGACCCGCCAGGCCATCGTCGACCTCGTCCGCACCGCAACGGTCGGATCGTATGGTGTCACGGGCTTCGGCGGGCGCCCGCTTGATCGCCTGCTCGGACGGCTGGGCCTCGCACGGTCGGGCATCGGCGTGCGCCTCGGCGAGCCGTTCGACATCGAGCTCGACCTGACGGTCGCCTACGGCGTCCCGGTCGCCGAGGTGGCCCGCCAGGTCGATTCGGCGGTTCGCTACGCGGTCTTGCACGCGCTCGGGCGAGACGTGCGCCGGATCACGATCCACATCGACGGGCTGAGCTTCGGACCGGGTGGGGCACCACCACCATCGGTCGTCCGCGGCGACGGCGACCTCGTTGGCCCGCGCGACCTGGCGGACAGCGGCACGGACGTCGCCTGATGGCCCGTCGTGCATGCGACGGCGACGGCCTTCTCGAGGCATTCCGGGCAGCGGTCGCGAACCTCGAAGCGCACGCCGACGAGATCGATGCGCTCAACGTCTACCCGGTCCCCGACGGGGACACCGGCCACAACATGGTCGCGACCGTCCGCGCCGCCCTCGAGGAGGCCGAGCGGTCGGCGGGCCAGCCCGCTGAACGGATCGCGGCCGCGATCAGTTTCGGGGCGCTCATGGGTGCCCGCGGTAACTCCGGCGTCATCACCAGCCAGATCTTTCGCGGGATGGCCGAGGGGCTTGGCGGGAAGCGGCGGTTCAACGGGCTCGACCTGGCGCACGCCCTTTCGCAGGGCGCGCGGACCGCGTACGGCGCGGTGGCCAAGCCGGTCGAAGGCACGATCCTGACCGTGATCCGGGAATCGGCAGACGCCGCGGTGGTCGCCGCCGAGCGCGACAACGACATCGAGACGGTCCTCGCGGCCACGGTCGACGCCGCCGAACGATCGGTCGCCCGGACGCCCAGCCTGCTCGCGATCCTGCGCGAGGCGGGCGTCGTCGATGCCGGCGGACAGGGGATCTACCGGCTCCTCCAGGGAGCGCTCCTCAACCTCGTCGGCCGGTCGGCGGCGGGCGTGGCCCGCGAGCGCTCACACGCGGGGGCCGGGATCAAGCCGTCGATGTTGGTCGCGCACGCGGACGAGGGCTTCGGCTACGAGACGATGTTTCTGCTCCAGCCGAACGGCTCGGGCGCTCTCGACGTCGACGCGATCCGCGACCACCTCCAGTCGATCGGTGAATCCGTGCTCGTGGCGGGCGATCAACGCGCGCTCAAGGTCCACGTCCACAACGAACGCCCGGACGAGGTCATCGCGTACGGGCTCGGCGTCGGCGTGCTGAGCCGCATCAGCATCGAGAACCTCGACAACCAGGCGCGCGACATCCGCGAGACACGCGCAGCCGCCTTCACCGAGGCTCCCGCGGGCTCCGACGCGGCTTACGCGGCCGCTCCTCGGCCGACGACCGTCCAGACCCCGACGCTCGGTGTCGTCAGTGTCGTCGCCGGCGACGGGCTCGCCGCGATCTTCCGCGACTTCGGGGTCGCCGCGGTGGTGGCGGGCGGGCAGTCGAGCAACCCGAGCACTGGTGAGCTGCTGGAGGCGGTCAAGAACGTCGAGGCGCGCGAGATCGTCCTCCTCCCGAACAACCCGAACGTCGTCCTCGCGGCGCGCCAGATGGCGGCCATGGCCGACCGCCCGGTCGTCGTGGTTCCGACCCGGAACGCCGCCGAGGGCTTCGCGGCGCTCCTCGCGATGGACCCTGGCCTCGACGCGCAGGCCAACCTCGGCCCGATGACCGAGGCGGCCCGAGCGATCCAGACGCTCGTGGTCACCGAGGCCGTGCGCGACGCGACGATCGCCGGTCGCAAGGTCAAACGCGGCCAGACGATCGCGCTGGACCCGGATGACGGCCTTGTGGCTGCGGACGGGGACCGGGTGGCCGCGGTGCTGGCCGCGGTCAAGGCGCTCAAACCCGGGTTCGAGCTCCTGACCCTGTTCTACGGTGACGGCGCCGACCTCGCGGAGGCGGAGGCCCTGGCGCGCCGGATCGGTGCGATCACGACACGCGTCGAGGTCGAGGTCCGCCACGGCGGACAGCCGTTCTACCGGTACCTCATCTCCGCCGAATAGCGTGGCGAAGGCGACGAGCCCGGCGGCCGCCCCGACCGATCCGGTCGAGCTGCTATCGACCCCGTTGGCGAGCTCCGGCCTCACCGCCGGGGCGCTCCTGCGACGGGCCGGGATCAAGCTCGGCTTCTACGACGTTCGGGACCTGCTGTTCCACCTTCCGCGGCGCTACGACGACCTGCGCGAGATGCGAAAGCTGGGTGACCTGTTCATGGAACAGGACGGCACGGTCATCTCGGTCCGGGCCAGGGTGGGGGACGTACGCGTCGAGCCCGGCTTCCGGGGCCGCATCCAGCGGACGATCGCGCGACTCGAGGACGACACCGGCAGCATCGACGCCACCTGGTTCGGTCGCCGCTTCATCGAGCGACGCCTGGCCGTCGGTGCCGAGGTCGTCGTCTCGGGCAAGGTCAAGCACTTCGGCCGCCGGCTGACCTTCGACAACCCGGAGTTCCAGGTCCTGGCCGGCGAGACCGAGGTCCTCCATGCGGGCCGCATCGTGCCGGTCTATCCGCTGACCGGGGGCTTGACCGCGGCGCGGTTGCGGACCGCCATCCGCGAAGCGCTCGACAAAGCCGGCCACGCCTACCCGGAGTACCTGCCACCGCCGATCCTCGCCGAGGCAGGGCTCGTCCCCATCGCACGGGCGATCGAGGAAGCCCACTACCCCGAGACCTTCGAGGGCCGCGACGCGGCGCTCGAGCGGCTCGCCTTCGACGAGCTGCTGGCGCTCCAGCTCGGGATGGTCCAGCGCCGGCGGCAGCGGATCCGGGACGCGGCGCCGGTCGTCGGGGTGGACGATCTATCGGACGAGGCCATCCGCTCGGCCCTGGTCGGGGCGATCGGAGATCGGGTGGGGGAGCCGATCGAGTTGACCGCCGATCAGACCGTGGCGATGACCGCCATCCGGGAGGACCTCGCCCGCCCGACGCCGATGCTCCGCCTCCTCCAGGGCGATGTCGGATCGGGCAAGACCGCGGTCGCCGCGTACGCCTTGGCCGCCGCCGCGCGGGCGGGGCTCCAGGGAGCACTCCTCGCCCCGACCGACCTCCTCGCCCGGCAACACCTCGAGTCGGTCGGGGCGCTGCTGGAGGGTGTCGGCATCGGGGTGACGCTCC
This sequence comes from Candidatus Limnocylindrales bacterium, assembly GCA_036758145.1. GTDB lineage: Bacteria > Chloroflexota > Limnocylindria > Limnocylindrales > CSP1-4 > SPCO01. The sequence goes on along the minus strand of DAIOXD010000038.1, from coordinate 5,538 downwards.
TCACCGGCTCGCTCAAGGCGGACGTCAAGGCGAAGGCGCTCGAGGCGATCGCGTCGGGCCAGGCGCTGGTCGTGGTCGGGACCCATGCACTCATCCAGGAGGCGGTCTCGTTCGCCGACCTGGGCCTGGTCGTGATCGACGAGCAGCACCGCTTCGGGGTCGACCAGCGCGGCCAGCTCGAGGCCAAGGCGGGTGGCCGCTCACCGCACGTCCTGCTGATGACCGCGACCCCGATCCCACGGACGCTCGGCCAGGTCCTGTATGCCGACCTTGACGTCTCGGACCTGCGGACGCCGCCGGCGGGCCGGATCCAGATCCAGACGGGAGTCAAGCGGCCGTCCACGCTCGATGGGACATGGAGCAAGGTTCGCGAGGAGGCGGCCCTCGGCCACCGGACATTCGTCGTGGTCCCGCTCATCGAGGAGGGCGCCGACGACGGTGAGGGCGCCGTCGCCGCCGAAAGCGAGGCGGTCCGGCTGGCCGCGCTCCTCGCCCCGCTCCGGGTCGGGATGGTCCACGGCCGTCTCAAGCCCGCCGAACGCGATGCCGAGATGTCACGCTTCCGCGACGGCGAGCTCGACGTCCTCGTCGGCACCACCGTGGTCGAGGTCGGGGTCGATGTCCCGGCAGCGACGATGATGATCATCGAGGGCGCCGACCGCTTCGGCCTGGCGCAGCTCCATCAGCTCCGAGGGCGGGTCGGACGAGGCAGCGTCGAGTCGTTCTGCATCCTTGTCACCGAGTCGACGGACGAGGTCGCGATGGCCCGATTGCGAGCGGTCGTGGGGTCGACCGACGGGTTCGCCCTCGCCGAGAAGGACTTCGAGCTGCGCAAGGAGGGCGATGTCCTGGGCCTCGCCCAGAGCGGGTTCCCACGGTTGCGGATCGCGTCGCTCCAGGTCCCGGCGCATCGTGCGCTCGCGGTCCGTGCCCGGGCATACGCCGAGACCCTCCTCGACGCGGACGGCCGGATGGACCCGCCTCGTCCCGCGCTGAGCGCGGAGCTCGAGAAGGGTTGGCTCCGTCGCGTCGCGGCGGGCGAAGCCGCAAGCGGCGCATGACGGCCGGTGGCGCCGGCCGGGTCATCGCCGGCACGGCGCGCGGGATCCGGCTCGAGGCGCGCGGCGCGACGACCCGCCCGCTGGCCGACCGGGTGAAGGAGACGCTCTTCGCCATCCTCGAGCCTGACCTGCCGGGCGCGGTCGTGCTCGACCTCTTCGCCGGGTCGGGGGCGGCGGGGATCGAGGCGCTCTCGCGGGGCGCGGCGCGGGCGGTCTTCGTGGAGCGCGACAAGGCGGCCGCGGCGGTCATCGCCGAGAACCTCTCGCGGACCCACCTGGGTGGCGAGCGGGCCCGGATCGTGCGCGCGGAGGCCCTCGCCTGGCTGCTCGGTCCGGACGCCGCCGCGGCCGGCCCATTCGACATCGTCATCGCTGACCCGCCCTACGCCGAGACGGGTCTGCTTGCCGCGGCGCTCGACGCGCTCGGCCCGCACCTCGCCCTGGGTGCACGCGTCGTCGCGAAGCATTTCTGGCGCGACACCCCGCCGCAGCCCGGACTGCTAGCATCGGAACGCGAACGGCGCTTCGGCGAGACGAGCCTGACCTTCTATCGACGAGCGGAGGATCGATGAACACGATCGCGGTCTATCCCGGCTCGTTCGACCCCATCACCAACGGTCACCTCGACATCATCGAGCGCGCCGCCAACGTCTTCGACACGCTGGTCGTGGCCGTCCTCGCCAACCCGCGCAAGGCGGCGCTGCTCGACGTCGAGACCCGCATCGGGGTCATCCGCGCCGCGCTCGTCGAGGCCGCGGTGCCGTCAGAACGGATCGAGGTCGTGGCCTTCGACGGCCTGACGGTCGACCTCTGCCGCGCTCGTGGCGCAGGCTCGATCGTCCGGGGCCTGCGGGCCATCAGCGACTTCGAGACCGAGATGCAGCTGGCGCACAACAATCGCGTCCTGGCGCCCGGCGTCGACACGATCTTCTTCATGACCTCGGTCGCCAACGGCTACGTCAGTTCGAGCCTGGTCAAGGAGATCGCGGCGTTCGGTGGCGACGTCTCGACGATGGTCCCCGAGCCGGCCCGAGGGGCGCTGGAAGCGACGCTCCGGACGCGCTGACCGCGTGCGATACTGGACGCCAGCCTGAGCGACCCGGCCTCGACCGCAGGAGGGCAGTCCGATCGACATCATCTTTCTCGTCGAGCGCCTCGAATCGGTCATCGCCAACGGCAAGAAGCTGCCGCTGACCACGAACGTCGTGGTCGACCAGAACGCGGCCCTCGGCCTGATCGACGAGCTGCGCGTCGCCGTCCCCGAGGAGGTCCGCGCCGCCAAGCGGATCAATTCCGAGGGCGAACGGATCATCGAGAAGGCCCAGGAAGAGGCCGAACGGATCGTCGCCCGTGCCCAGGAGCAGGCGGCCTTCCTGATCGACGAGCGTGGGCTCACCCAGTCGGCCGATAAGCAGAGTGCCGAGATCATCGCCGACGCGCACCGCGACGCGGATGAGATCCGGCGAGGCGCCGACGAGTACGCGGTGGGTGTCCTGGTCGGCCTCGAAGGCGACGTCGTCAAGACGCTCCAGAGCATCAAGAAGGGGATCGCCCTCCTTGACGAGCGCCGCGAGTCGATCGAGACCGACGGCGGCGAGGCCACCGGGGCGCGGGCCCAGGACGAGGTCGGGGAGCCTTCCAGCCCGGTCCGGTGACGAGCGGGGCCACGGACGCGCCGCTCGCCTGGAACGTCGCCGGTCTGCTCGGCGACGACATCGGAGCCGACCGCGTCCTCGAGGTCGATGGCGCCGCCATCGAGTTGGGCGAAGACCTCGCACTCGCCGAGCCGATCGTCGGCCGGGTCCGGCTCGTCCGGACGAACCGGGGGATCCTGGCCACGGCCGACATGCACGCGGCGCTCGCGCTCGAATGCAGTCGCTGCCTGCGCGCGATCGTCCATCCGGTCGAGATCCGGCTCCAGGAGGAATACCTGCCGGCGCTCGACCTCACGACCGGCCGGCCCCTGCCGATCGACGACGAGCCGGACGTCGAGCGCCTGACGGACCACCACGAGCTCGACCTCGAGCCGGTCGTCCGTGACGCGATCCTCCTCGCCGAGCCGATCGCGTCGCTGTGCGAACCCGACTGTGCGGGCCTGTGCATCGTCTGCGGGATGCGCCTCGACGAGGGTACGCACGATCACCCCGAGGACGATATCGATCCGCGGATGGAGGCCCTGCGCGGGTTCCGGGCCGAGGACTGACGCGGCGGGACGGACCCGCCGGCCGAGCTCAGGGGTATGTGGTCGGCCCCGGCAGCAGGACCGTCACCGATCCCTGCGGCACGACCACCGGCAGGTCGTCGGAGATCTCTTCATTCGTCGCGGGCGTCAGACCGTCGGCCGCTTCCTGGTCGAACATCGCGGCGTTGCTGTCGTCGTAGTACTCCTCCATCGCGATCTGATAGCCCGGTGCGCGGAGACGCGCCTTGGCGACCGGACCGGCCGCCAGGTGTCCCCGGTCTGTCTCGTACGACGTTCCGGTCGGATCGATCACCAACTGACAACCGTTCTGGAGATCGCGACGCAGGCCGGTCGTCTCGATGAGCAGGTCCGGTGCGTCCGCAGCGACGCAGCGCGCGTCGCGGATGTCGCCCTCGAGGCTTGCCCGGGGCATGGCCGAACCCTGACTCCGCGGCACGGTCACGGCGAATGTCGTGACGAGCGCCATGTATCCGACCTTTGCGACTATTGCCAGCGGCCGGTAGCGATCGAGCATGCCGAGGACGACGGCCGCGGCCGTGCCCACGATGATGGCCGCCGCGGGCGCCATCCACCCGGAGTAGTGCGTGTAGAAATTCGGCGCGACCAGCAGGTAGCCGACCTCCACCACGACGAGCGCGCACCACATCCGCGCTGCCGGGACTCGTCGGGCGACGAGGACGACCGCCGCGACGCCGACGATCGCCATCACGACGACGGCGACGTTGACGAGGTCGAAACGACTCCCGCCAGCCTCCGCCAGGCCTTCGAGGACGCGCAGGCGGACGAGGGTCGAGATGCCCAGGTCCGGGCGGGCGAGCTGGTCGACCAGGACGTATCGGACGAACTCGGCCGGCGCCGCCACCAAGAAGGGGAGACACACGGCCGCGAGTGCCGCCGCGGCTCCGGCCAGCAGGCTCAGGGCGGAACGTCGACGGTCACCTGCGACGTCCAGCCACCCGACGGCCAGCGCCACGGCGATCACCGCCAGGGGCACCACGGCCCAGACCTGGATCGAGACCGCGAGGCCGAGGGCGATCCCGGCCAGGGCCGCTCGCCGAGCCCGGAGGGGATGCCCTGACACAAGGAGCAGCACGGCGATGAGCAGCAGGGTGGTTTGGGGGCCGATCAGGATCGTCGTCCGCTCAGCGCGGGCGGCGCTGTACCAGACCGCGTAGAGGATCCCGCTCAGGAGGGCGGCGCGACGACCGTATCGACCGGCAAGGACAGTAACGAGCCCGGCATTGAGGGCACCGAGCGCCATGAATGCGAGCCGGGCGAGACCGAACCCGGTCGAGTCGTCGGTCAGCCCGGCAAGGAAGGCGAACGGCGAGAGGAGGATGGCGATACCCGGCGGATGCAGCAGGAGGAAGTCCGTGTACGGCAGGACGCCGTGGACCAGCGCCACGGCCGCCGCGAAATAGACGCCATCGTCGTACCCGAGATGGCCGTCGAGGCCGCCGCCGCGCAAGACCGGCACGGCGCGGACGACGAATGCGACCACGACGATCCCCGAGAGCAGGAACCAGTCCGACCGCCCCTCCGGGACCCAGCTCGATCCCGGGTTCGGCAGCTGCTCCTCAGCTTGCGCGGCCACGGCTCGCCCCAGATGCCATGTTCGGGAGCGTGACAGGATTCGGTCGGTCTGGCTCATGGCCGCATCGGGGCTCCTGACAGCGGGGGCCGATTCGCGCTAGACTCCGCCGTCGGCCGACGACCTCCACTCGAGGTCACGGTGTCCCCGAAACCAGCCAGCGCATCGCGCACGCGCGATGACCCGAAGGAGCCCTCGACCCCATGGGTGTACCCAAGCGACGCGTCTCGCATGCCCGCCAGGGCGAGCGCCGTGCGCACCTCGCGATCAGCGTGCCGACGCTCGAAGAGTGCTCGCATTGCCACGAGATGAAGCTGCCGCATCACGTCTGTCCCAACTGCGGCTACTACCAGGGCCGCCTCGCGGTCCAGCCCAAGCCTGTCGCCGAAGACCCCGCACGCTGACGCGGTGACCCAGCCCGTGGCCCAGCCGACCGGATCGGGAGGTAGCGGGGTCCGCGTCGCGGTCGACGCGATGGGTGGCGATCACGGCCCCTCCGAAGTCGTCCCGGGCGCCCTCGACCATGCCCGCGCCCATGTCGAGGACCACCTGATCCTTGTCGGCGACGAGTCGACGATCCGCCGGCTCGCCGGTGCCCTGCCACCCAACGTCTCGATCGTCCATGCCAGCCAGGTCATCGAGATGGACGAACACCCGGCGCTGGCCCTGCGCGAGAAGAAGGA